>DASRUF010000258.1:0-5079 GCA_035655575.1 Bacteroidota bacterium
GGGGAGTGAGCAAGCCCAATCGTGCAAGAAAATACGAAACCATCGGCAGCTCGAAGATCAGTCCCGAAACCAATATCAACTGGATGATGAAATTTGTGTATTCCGTGAGTGCAATCATATTCTCAATGCGGCTCGATCCAAACGTTGAAAAAAATTGAAGCATGTATGGCAACATTATAAAATATGCAAATGCCACGCCTGACAGGAAGCATAGTGTGGTAAAGAAAACAATGCTTGAAATATATTTTTGTTCTTTTGGGAGAAGGCCCGGTTGGATAAATTTCCAGATCTGATATAAGATCCATGGCGAGCTGAGGATTATTCCTGCTACAAGGACGACAACCATGTAGAAGGTTATTTGTCCGTAGGGAACGGTATTAATTATGTGTAATGGTGGATTTGTAGATTGCAAGGGTCTGAGGATTATTTCATTAATCAACCAATCGACAAAAAATCCACAGACTGTAACTGCAACTAAGAGCCCCAGAAGCGCCTTAACGAGCCGCCAGCGTAATTCCTCAAGATGGTCGAGGAATGACATTTCTCGTTCACCGCCAACATGCTCTTCCTGAACAACATCTTTTTCGATATCTTCGAATACTTCAGACACTGTAAGCAATTTTTATATTAAGCTAGTGAGGGTGAATTTATCGGTTGCATGGGATGCAAAAGGTTCAATAATTATTTGTTCGAATGGCTTCATTATTGTGTCTCATTCAAAAGCTCAGGATACAGTGGAAAATTCTCACATAATCGTCTCACTTTATTTTCGACGTCAGCATAAGTTTTAGTGTTGCCAATATTTCTCAACACCTCGTCGATCAATTCGCCGACGAATTCCATCTCAGCTTCTTTCATACCACGCGTAGTGAGTGCAGGTGTTCCAATCCTCATACCGCTTGTAATGAGTGGACTTTTATCGTCAAATGGGACAGCATTTTTATTGATCGTTATTCCCGCCAGATCGAGCGCCTCTTGTGCATCTTTACCGGTGATGTTTCTATTCCTCAGATCAACGAGCATGAGATGATTATCCGTCCCGTGAGAAATAATGTAATACCCGAGACTAATCAGTTTTTTTGCAAGCGCTTGTGCATTTTTAATAATTTGTTTCGCATAGACTTCAAATTCTGGCTGAAGATTTTCTAAAAACCCGACAGCTTTAGCGGCAATCACGTGCATGAGTGGTCCTCCCTGAATACCCGGAATGACCATCGAGTCGATTAACTCCGACATCATCTTTGTTCTTCCCGACTTCGGTGCTTTCAATCCAAAAGGATTTTCAAAATCTTTTCCCATCAGAATTAATCCTCCCCGAGGACCGCGTAAGGTTTTATGTGTTGTTGAAGTTACAACATGGCAATACGGTAGAGGATCATTCAGTAATTTTTTCGCAATGAGTCCGGCGGGGTGAGCAATATCAGCGAATAAAAACGCTCCGATGTTATCAGCAATCTGACGGAAAATTTTATAATCGATATTCCGTGAGTACGCACTCGCTCCGACAGTAATCATTTTTGGTTTTTCTCGGAGAGCAGTTGTCTCGACTTCATTGTAATCGATATAGCCGCTATCTTTATGAACACCGTAGGCGACAAAATTGTAGAGCTGACCTGAGAAATTCACGGGGGATCCATGTGTGAGGTGCCCGCCATGGGAAAGATTCATTCCCATAATTTTATCTCCGGGTTTTACGAACGTGAAGTACACTGCCATGTTGGCTTGGGAACCCGAATGGGGTTGAACGTTTGCATATGCAGCCCCAAATAACTTCTTCAAGCGGTCTCGGGCAACATTTTCAGCAACATCAACATATTCACATCCGCCATAGTAACGTTTTCCTGGATAACCTTCAGCGTATTTATTCGTCATCACGGAGCCTAACGCTTCAAGGACAGCGGGGCTAACGAAATTTTCGGACGCGATAAGTTCTAACTTGGTATTTTGTCTATTAATTTCATTGCGGATGGCATTAAATATTTCGATATCTTTATGGTGTAGGGAATTCATTGGTAGGAGGATTGTCTCTTGTGTCCTATAATTTCGTTATTGAATGAATTTTTTCAATTCGACGTTGGTGTCTACCACCCTCGAATCTCGCAGAAAGAAACGTTGTTATGATTTCCTTTGCAGAGTCCCACGAGATTAGGCGAGCTCCAATAGCGAGGATGTTGGCGTCGTTGTGCTCGCGAGCGAGTTTTGCTGCGGCAACAGACTCAACAACGGCAGCACGGACACCTTTGTGTTTGTTCGCTACAATTGACATACCAATCCCCGTTCCACAAATGAGAATACCCAGATCGGTTTGTCCTTCAGAAACCGATTGGGCAACTTTGTGTGCAAAATCGGGATAGTCAGCTGATTCAGTTGAATTGGTGCCAAAATCTTGGAACTCGTAACCCAGCGTCTTTAACAACTCCTTAACAAGTTCTTTGATTTCAAAGCCAGCGTGATCAGCACCGAGGGCAATCATATTATTGACGTGGTGTTATTCCTCTTGTGGGCGGACGAACCAAAGTTCGGCGCCACTTAACGTAAATGATATACGGAGAATTTTATCTTTTTGCAACTGCTGATTAGTCGTTCCGCGAAAAGCGTATTCAACACCAATATTTAACCTAGTATCGCTGAAGAGAGGCAGTCCTATGCCGCCAGTAAGTCCAAGTTCATTGATAGGTTCGTTTCGTATCTTGTAGTATGTAGCGTGGTAAAAGAGACCCAAGCGATAAGCAATACGTTGGAAGAAAGCAGAGGAAGCATCTCGCTTGGGTAGTAATTCTCCGCCAGCGGAAGCGCGATAACTATTACGAATATTCAAGTCCTCGAGGCCATTCACTGTGTATCGACTCCAATTTTGGTAATAGAGATCGCTGGCAAGAAGAATCCGATCTGAGAGAAATGATAATCCCACACCAATAGCAAAGGGAAGACGCAAGGTTCCATCCGGCGAGATTGCTGTATCACGGATTACCGTTGTACCAACTGTATAGTCGAATAATCGGTCACTGGTTGTATTGAGATATGAAGTTGAGGTGAATACTGCACCGACATTCAACATGTTCGTGCCGGGAAGGTCAAATAAACTTTTAAGCCCAGTATATATCGTACCTATTGTAAATCCTACCCCTCGAAGATGTGTAGTTCGAGATACTTCGCTTGTTGTATATTGTGACGAAGAGAATTTTTGTTCAACGTTATGCTGGACTGTCCCTAAATAGTATATAATTTTTGTTCCAATGTGTATATTTTGATGGGGGCTTGCTGAAATTCCGAGTTGAGCCTGCGAAAGCCCGCCATCACCACGATAGCGCAAGGTGTATTCGTATTGTCCGAGTGAAACAGGAGAAATGATATTATAATTAATTCTGCTGAGAGGAGTAAATCCGCCTGCGATGGTAATGCCTTTTTCGTTGTCCACTGGTATTGCGAACATGATGCCATTGAATATCATGCCACTGAGAAACGTTGAATTTATGCCGTCGGTAGTCGAATATCCTTCGTAGAGAGCACTAGCAGAAAATCTCGTGTTTGCGATCTTTGTCCAACTTGCAGGATTATTCCGATCTATGGAATGAGTTGAGAGGACGGCGATACTCGCTCCCCCCATACCCATCGCACGGCTTGTTGAAAAATAACGGATATCACCTAAACCATAACGAGAATATCCCGATCCCCCACTGTTGCCGAAGGCAGTGATCGCGGGGTGGAGAAGCAGAGCGACGATTAAGCCTATATAGTGATATAATTTATAGGGGACTGTCATGTCATGGAAGAAGCGTGTATGTAACTTTTAGCTTTGGTCGCATCGAGCTTGTTGAGCTGAGGATTGCGAATCGGTCAAGGGATGTAAATTCGTTATAAGCACGAAGTACAATACCGTAGTTTTGTTTCCCTGTAGCCCATTGCTGAACGATATTCTTCATGTCGAAAATGAATACCGTTCGATTGGTATCATTTGGCGTCCCAATCGCTGTTATGCCAGATAATCTTGGAGGTGATGAACTATCGAGCACCATGTGGGCGATAAGGGAGCGGTTAGTGAAAGAATTATTCAGTGAATTATTTGTGTCGAGCTCAAGTTCCATGCTCGCATCGGTAATACTGGCTGTGGATGGAATTAGTGAGATATCGAATGTCATCATGCCGCGCATGGCAACCCCGGCTTGGACTGTTATTATGCCCAATGGGGGCGAGTCTAACAAATTGGCAACGAATGTTCGTTGTTGTGGTCTGATTGAGATACTTGCTGTATCACTCGAATCGTGATAGCCGATGATAAGTTCGGGACGATAATCAACACCGCTAATGATAACAGTTGAGATGCCTATGACAATATTCGAAACGTTTGTCGGAGAGATCATTATTCCATTCGGAGTACTCTCTGTTGATTGAAACCATTCTCGGACAATAGAATCAATTCGAATTTGTACGATGGAATCTTGCGGATTGATGAAGGTTGAAAAAATAGTATCGGGTAGTGAATTCGTTAGTGATGCATCGATGCTATCCCAAGTAAAGGAATTTTCACTCCAAGAGCGCAGGAGTTTGTGAATGTTAAGAGCCAGGGTTCCAGTTGAATCCTTGAAACGATATGTAATCCTCAGTTTCAAAATAGCAGAATCAATTATTGCATGGGATCGATCCGTTGGAATATTTGAAAATTGAAGAAGCGTTCTTGCCTCTATAGTATTCTGATATCTACCAAGCAGTAATGTGGTGGAGGCACCGCTCAGTCGGGCAAGATACGATGAGCTTGAAGTGATGAACGATTCGGTTGAATCAATACTTGGAAAATCTGTGTTTGGTAATAATCCAATACCGACAGCATTGGGCTCGTCGCTACATCCAACCATCATGAGTGAAAAAATAAAAATGCTCAGTATTGATAGGGAAAAGAATGGGAATTTCATAGATAAAATTTAATTCAAGAGCTTTTCTCTTGTCCGTATTTGCTGAATCGCTTTATATATTGCAACGCCTCATAGAGATTAGGTGCAACATGATCAATATGTGCATTGCATTGTTGGCATAGCTCAAGCTCATGTTTTCCATAGCCTGTTAAAACAAGTATTGTAAACA
>DASRUF010000259.1:0-3450 GCA_035655575.1 Bacteroidota bacterium
TGTTGATCTGTCTGCGAGGTCGATGGTATTTCTGTTGTACTTTTCGATTGATCCCTTTTGAATAAATCACGCCATGGCGTTATCTGTGGTGAAATACTTTTTATCTGATTTTGAATATTTAAATCTTTTTCGGATTTCAACGAACCTTGCACTTGTGTCCCAACAACTGGAATGAGATCGTGTTTAGACAATGCTCTTCGTACACTCGAAAAAACGGAGCGGTATATCGACGACTCATCCGCAAATTTTACTTCCATCTTTGAAGGATGGACATTGACATCCACTTTCTTCGGATCGATTGTAAGGAAGAGAATGAAAAATGGAAAACTCCCTCTCTCCAAAAGATTTTCATACCCCTGAAACACGGCATGGTTGATACTTCGACTAAGAATAGACCGATTATTGAGATAAAGAAATTGCTCGACTCGAACCCTGCGAGAGAAGTCGGGTTTGCCAAGAAATCCACCAATAGACACATAGTCGGATTCCTCGTTGAATTCGATCAATGATTCTGCGACCTTCTGACTAAAAATATCTCTGATTCGTTCAAATCGTATTACGGGACGGAGATTAAGAATTGTTTCGCCATCGTTAATGAATTGAATCGTAAATTCAGGATACGCAATAGCAAATCGTTGCACGACATCAAAAATATGTCTGAACTCAGTGCTATTACTCTTTAAGAAGTTTCGTCTCGCAGGTGTATTGTAGAAAAGATTTTTTACTGTCACGGATGTCCCCGGAGTAGAAGAATCCTGTGTAACCTCGATAATAGAGCCACCCTCATTTCTCACTTTCGTAGCAATTTCTGAACTCCTTTGACGAGTCCGTAGTTCAATCTGCGAGATTGCTGCGATTGCTGCCAAAGCTTCGCCTCGGAAACCAAGTGTACGGATATCCTCAAGATCAGTATCGGTCGATATTTTACTCGTTGCATGGCGTTCGAAAGCGATCGTCGCATCCTCACTATCCATGCCATCACCATTGTCGACCACCTGTATAAATGACTTCCCACCTTCTTTGATGATAATCTGGGTACTATCGGCATGAGCGTCGATTGAGTTTTCAATAAGTTCTTTAACAACAGATGCCGGTCGTTGAACAACTTCGCCAGCGGCAATTTTAGCGGCAAGAGTTTTGGGTAAGATGTGGATTGTTTGTGACATTCAGTGTCCAGTAGTCAGTATGTCAGTACTCAGTAATTAAACATCAGTGTTTCGACAACGAATTCTGAAGTCCGACAAGCATAGCGATAATTTCATCGACTTCCTTAAACAAATCCTCTTGAGTTTGCAATGAAACGTACTCTAATTCCAGTGCAATATCAATGCATCCGACACATTCATATCCCGATCGGATAGAATAGCCGAGAAATCTTTGGAACTCCACCTTTGACCGATTACCAGCACCTTCGGCAATATTCAAAATAATAGAATCAGCTGCTCGTCGAAACTGAGAAGTTAGAACAAAAAGTTCTTCTTTTGGAAACAACTTTGTTTCTTTCCGTACTAGCTTTGTAAACTGCAATGCCTTCTGATAAACCTTCAACTCTCTAAATTTGTGAATACTTTCTCCTTTTTGATTTCTGAATACTGACTACTGATTACAGTTTACTGACGTACTCTTACTCCCAATCCCGGCTCATCATTCAGCACCAATTTACCATCCATCACTTTCACTCCCTCGAACGGATCATTCTTAATCAAAATATGCCCGTCGAGATCAGCATAATCGACAAGAGGAGAAAGGTGAGCAGCGGCAGTGATTGCAACGGAGCTTTCAATCATACAGCCAAGCATGACTTTCATGTTCATCGCTTTTGCAGTGTGAATCATCCTCATCGCTTCCCGCAGTCCAGTACACTTCATTAACTTGATATTGATACCGTCGAAAACATCTTTCAACGTTGACACATCATGGAGACGAATTGCATTTTCGTCTGCAATGAGAGGAATATGCACCTGTTCTCTCAGCCACGCAGTGCCCTCCACATCATGAGCGGGAAGTGGTTGTTCAATTAATTCAATACCTTGTTCCTCAAGCCACAAAATTTTATCTCGTGCCTTTTCTTTCGAAGTCCAGCCCTCGTTCGCATCAACTCGGAGAACTTTGTTCGTGACTTTCCGTATCGTCTTGATTATTTCCTCATCGTTCGGCACACCAACTTTCACTTTGAGAATAGGGTACTGCTCGGCTTCCTTCACTTTTTGTTCGATGATTTCGGGTCTGTCAATTCCAATCGTGAAATCGGTTATACAAGTTTTTTCTTTGTTCAATCCCCAGAGCTTCCAGAGCGGTACGCCAAGTCGTTTCCCAATCCAATCGTGAAGCGCTATGTCAACTGCCGCTTTTGCTGAGGTATTTTCGGAAGCGATGGCATCGACGTAATCCAAGACTTCTTCAAGTTGGAATGGATCGTTGAACTGTTCAAGCTTAACTTTCTTCAAAAATGCTATCACCGTTTCTTTTGATTCATGATATCGAGGCGTTGGTGCCGCTTCACCATAGCCAATGATTCCGTCATGTTCGACTTTGACGATGATACAAGGGGCAATTACCTCTGAGCCTCGCGCAATGGTGAAGGTGTGAATCAGTTTGAGTTCGTAATAGTTGAAAGTTAATTTCATAGTTCTTCCATCAAAATCATTCTGAATTATTCTCCCCTAACGGGGAAAAATACAAGCGGAGTTCACTTTTCAAATAACGCATCCACAAATGCTTTACGATCAAATTGTTGCAGGTCGTCTATTTTTTCACCAACCCCGATGTATTGCACCGGAATGTTCAATTCATTATTAATTGCAAGCACAACTCCTCCCTTTGCAGTGCCGTCAAGTTTTGTCAGGACAAGTCCGGTAATACCGATTGCTGCAGTAAATTGTTTAGCCTGCTGTATTGCATTCTGACCCGTCGAAGCATCGAGAACGAGCAAAATCTCATGAGGCGCTTCTGGTATAAGTTTTTCAAGAACTCGTTTGATTTTCTTCAGCTCGTCCATCAAATTCGTTTTTGTGTGGAGCCGCCCTGCCGTATCGATAATCATCACATCAGTCTGATGCGCCATAGCCGACTTTAATGCATCAAAAGCTACAGAAGCTGGGTCAGCTCCTCGCTTTTGCCTGATGATGTCAACACCGGCACGTTGCGCCCAAATTTCAAGTTGTTCATTCGCCGCAGCGCGGAACGTATCCGCCGCGGCAATGAGAACCTTTTTACCCGCCGTGCGATAATTATATGCGAGTTTTCCAATCGTTGTTGTCTTGCCGACGCCATTCACCCCCACAATCATAACCACGTGTGGCTTATGGGATAATAGTAATGTAAAGATATTCTCAGGTGATGACAAACCATTACGAAATATTTTTTGGATTTCGTCCTTTAACAGTGTGTTAAGCTCATTAGGATCTTCATAGCTCTCATTTTTTACTCGTTCTTTAATTCTTTCAAGTA
>DASRUF010000260.1:0-17159 GCA_035655575.1 Bacteroidota bacterium
GATTCAAACTCTTCCCTTCTTAAACAAGTCGTCGGGATTGAGTTCTCTCGAGCGATTGATAGAGCACCTGCGTTTACGTTGTTACTGATAACGACAACAATTTCTGCATTTTGTATTTGTCCACTCTTAATATCTTCTAAGATCGCCCGAAAATTAGATCCTCTTCCGGAGACGAAAACGGCGATATCCAATCTATCTAGAAAATTCATGGCATTTAGAATTTTCGATCAAATTTAGTTATTATTCGCAGAATAAGCAACAAAACTTGATTATTGAGATGCGCAAGATTAAACGACGCTACCTTCAAGAAACGTTAGTGAATTTCTTGTGCTATCCAATTGAACCCGAATACCTATTGGTAGCGTAAGAGAATTTTTGATATGTCCATAAGGAATGTCTTCAAGGATGGGATGGACAAATTGTTGAAAGGTATCCTTCATTATCTGTCGTAGGTTGAGTGAAGGTTTTCCTTTCTCTGCCTTGCAATTGATGAATTTCCCCAAAACGATTCCATTAATTTTTTTGAATGTCCCTGCAAGTTTTAGTTGCTGTAGCATTCGATCGATTCGGTATGGGCGTTCATCGATTTCTTCAAGCAAGAGGATGCAATCGGAAAGGGAAGGGAAATATGTTGTTCCAAGGATACTATTTATCAAAGAGAGATTACCACCTAAGAGTCGGCCGTTAGAAAATCTATTGCGATTATCCTTCAAAGGTGATTCTTTCTTGAAATGGAGTGGGTTCGGGGGCTCGGGGTGGGTAAGAAATCTCCAGAAAGACTCTTCAGTTGCGCCAGATAGGTCAGAAGCCATTTCAACCGAGACCATAGGTCCAGAAAATGTTACCAATTTTGTTTTAGTGAATAAAGCAAGCTCGAGAGCTGTTATGTCGCTATATCCGACAAGAATTTTAGGATTCTGTTTAATCAGGGGGTAATTGAGAAATGGAAGAATTCTGTGGACGCCATAACCACCCCTGACAGTGAAAATTGCTTTAGCTTTTGGGTTACCAAAAAGAGCATTCAAGTCGGAGGCTCGTTGTATATCAGTTCCTGCAAGATAACCCCGTTTGGCATATACATTTTTACCGATTTCGATACGGTATCCAAGACTCTCAAGATAGGTAATTCCTTTTTGGATTTTTTGGGGTGAGCTCGGTGGGCTGGAGGGTGCACAAATGCCTATGATGTCTCCGCGTTGTAAAGCTTTCGGTTTGATGATTCGCATACGACAAAACAAGATAGAGAGATTTCCCTTGAATATCAAAAGATATTTTTAAGCTTTTTGATATTGGTGGATGATTTTGCTATCTTGAATGGAGAATTCAATAGATTAATTAAAGGAAAGGAGTGACTTATGAGTTTCGTATTCTTCTTCGTGATTGCTGTGATTGCCATTTCTGTCTGGTTTTCAGCTCGGAAGAAAGTTGTGGATCAGCGAAATTTAATGTATCGCACTGCTATGAGAATTAGTGGGGTGATTGCTGGTCTGGCAGTTGTTCTCGCATTGTTCCAATGTCTTACAGTTATACAAGCTGGGCATGTGGGTGTTGTTGATCTTTTTGGAATCGTCTCCGAACGCCCCCTTCCCGCGGGAATCAACTTTGTCAACCCGCTTGCAACGGTACACAAATATTCCATCCAGACGCAGGAGCATAAGGAAACGATGCAAGTGCTCTCACGCGAAGGGCTCACCATCGGATTGGAGGTCAGCGCTCTCTACAGACTCAACCCCGACTCTGCGGCTCGCGTGTACAAGACTGTTGCCGGGGGTGATTACGAAACTATCATCCTCATCCCGCAATTCCGATCCATCTGTCGCGCAGTCACGGCAAGCTTTCAGGCCAGCGCGTTGTATTCAACCGAACGGGAGCGGCTCGGTGCATCGATTCAGGAAGAGCTTGCTAAGACTGTTGCCCCTCGTGGTGTCACTATTGAGAATACCCCAATCCGCAACGTCGCTCTCCCAACACAACTCACCGAAGCAATAGAACAGAAGCAACGTGCCGATCAGGAAAGCCAGCGAATGGAATTCATCTTAACAAAGGAGAAACAAGAAGCAGACAGGAAACGGATTGAAGCAAGGGGAATCGCTGACTTCCAGACTATCGTGGCTGCAGGCATCAGCGAAAATTTGCTGCGATGGAAGGGAATTGAAGCGACATTAAAGATTGCTGAATCGAACAATTCAAAGGTTGTTATTATTGGATCTGGAAAGGATGGGCTTCCGATAATACTCGACACTAAATAGTATAGTAGTATCTATAGATTTAGTGCTTATCAATTGTCGGATCTGTTATCGAATCGAGGTACTGCGTCAACGGATTATAGTTCTTGATCCGATAAATATTCTTCAATATCGTATCGTTTGTTTGGATCGGTATGGATTGGGAGGAGATTGGGTTTATTTTTCCGTACGATTAAGGGGAAAATTATAATCCCTGTTACAATGGCGGCAAGTGTCCAGCCTTTCATTTGATTACCCTTTCGTTTATTGAATGCAGACGAAACTTTCTGTTTTCCAAAGACTTAAAAAGATTACCGAGTACCATGTTTGCCTTTCAATTTCATCGAGGAGCAAATATTCCATGAATAATCGTTGTTCGCGACTAAGCTGCGGTAAATGGTATTTTATTTTCATGATATAGTCTCCTTCGAAAATTCGTCTGTAATAAATAGAAATTGGGGTTAAGAATATGTGCCTGTTATCACTGTGAGTGTGTTAAATCACTCAGGTATGTCGATTTGATATCTTGAATGTCCACTCTTCAAGGCAAACTAAACACCGATTTAAGATCAGCCCAGAAGGCACATCGTTCCGACAGGTTCGTTATCCCATTTCCAATATCGTGATGACAAGAATAAATTTTCAGTATATTCTCTTCAATAAACCCTATGGGATACTTTGTCAGTTTTCTTCAACTGATAAGAAAAAAACTCTAGCAGATTTTGGCCGATTTTCGAAGGATGTTTATCCCGTGGGTCGTCTTGATGCTGATAGCGAAGGACTTGTATTACTTACAAACGATGGTTTGTTGAAACACCATTTGCTTGAACCACGTTATTGCCATCCACGTACTTATTTAGTACAGGTTGAACGTGTTCCAACACAAGAAACACTTAAACAGTTGGAACGTGGTATCTTCATTGGAGGCAAGAAAACGCTTCCTGCAGATGTTAAGTTACTTGATCGTGAGCCCAATATTCCTTCCCGCTCTGTTCCAATTCGCTTCCGCAAAAATATTCCGACTGCTTGGTTAAAGGTTACCCTACACGAGGGGCGTAATCGTCAAGTGAGAAGAATGACTGCCGCTGTTGGATATCCAACTCTCCGTTTGATACGCATAGCCATTGGATCATTGACGTTTGGAGAAATGAAACCAGGTGAAAGTAGAGAGCTTTCTAGAAAAGAAGTTGGCCAACTCAAACAATCGGTACGAATCAGATAGCTCATAAGTTGTAAAAACTTAAATCTTTACCAGTTCTTAATTTTGTGATATAGATGATTTGACCGAGATGTTGGGCAAAGTGTTCAACGACTTGAGAGATGGCATAAAGACATGTGACATCATAGATTTGAATATGTCGAACTTCGAGAAGTTTGCTCAGATCAAATTCTGAGAGCACACGGTCAGCCTCACGCAATGTATCTTCAAGTTTTTTGAGTAAGTCTGCTTTTGAAATTGCTTTTCGTTCCTCGAATTCTTGTGGGCGATTTCGTATATCCGGTGCACTCGCGATACCTGAGATAACCCACTGGCGGATATTTCCATCGAGATGAAGAAGAAGGTTTCCAACACTATTATTAGTTTCGTGCGTTCGCCACCAAACATCTTCTTCTGAAAGCTCACTGATACAGCACCGAATTTTGGGTAAATATTCTTTTAGTAATTGCTGCCGGCAGTGGCTGATAAATGCCTTGCCGAGATCGTTATAGGATGACTCTTTCATTAAGTTTTTGAAACTGATTAATGGAAGTGTTCCAGGAAGAATTTAAGTGGAGAGAATTGAAGGATGAAGATGTACTATTCCCCTACCTAAGATCATTCAATGAGGCAAGTAATTCATCCTTGTCTATATCGGCGATGGCACAACAAATCGTCGAATCGGCAATCCAAATGACAAGTGTACAATTTGAAGAATGACTTTCTATATAACGGCCCGTAAGTTCAATACTATTTTGAACAGTTTTAGGTAAACGGAAAGTTTTATTGTCGAGAACCGAGCGCAAGTCCGTTTGGAAGAGATAAATGATATCATCTTCATATTTATAGAGTATATGTGCAAGGTTTTCATTTTGGTTCTTTGTCAGAATTCCACCAAGGAGGGTGCATTGTTTCAGTTTTGGTATGCTCACTCTGAAATTATCACCCGAAGAAAAATATGCTTTGAGAATTTCAGGGTCACTTGAATTTTTTTGTGGAATTATTTTCCCCTGTAACACTGCATCAAAGTTATTGTATGTTTGATTGATAATGTTACCGTCATTGGGCTGAGCATGGGAATGGTGTGATCTTGTTAAAGAGATGAATAAAATAATAATTACAGTGAGGGCGCCTGCGAAGCTTAAAGCAGTTTTCAAGGGATGTTCGGTCGTAAATCTTTGAAACCATTTACCTGGAACTGCCCTCAGGGTTGTTTCCGTAGATAGGTTATCGGATATAGATTGGGGTAAAAACTGCGGTGCCTTTGCTTTTGTAAGTCTTGTCTTAACAATGTCCTTTATAATCTGTTGGAGTTCAAATTCGCACCGGCAGCGGTGGCAAATCTTGATGTGCTCTCTGACTTGAAACTCTATCGTATTCTCAATTTCACGATCAATAACGGCAGTTAGATGTTCGCTTATATCTTTACATTCCACGTTGATGCATTAGCCTCTATCAAATTTCTATAAATAACTCCTTGAATTAATCGTTGGTAGCATAGCCACGTTTTTTTGCATATGAAAATAAAAGCGATTGGAGCATTTTTCGCCCACGGTGTAAGCGTGAGCGAACAGTCCCGATTGGGCAATCAATAAATTCCGCGATCTCTTCGTACGATAGCTCCTCAATATCACAGAGAATTACGACAGTTCTAAAATCTTCGGGAAGTGATTCAAGCGCGCGCGCCACTTCATCCTCAAAAATTCCGCCGAACATCTTTTCTTGAAGATCATTAGTGTCAGTGACCTCAGCTCGAATAGAGTTGTAAAAGTTTTGGATGTCTTCGTAATCAATTGTCTCCGGTTCTTTGACTTCTTTCCTATATTGATTAATGTAGGAATTTTTCATTATACGGAACAACCACGCGCGTATATTAGTTCCCTTTTCATACTTATCCCAAAAGCGGAATGCTTTTAAATATGTTTCTTGGACAAGATCATAGGCATCATCTTTATTAGCGGTCATCCGGAGGGCATAATTGTAGAGTATGTCCATATGGGGAATTGCCTCTCGTTCAAAATCTTTTTGCTTTTTCCACTGATCGTCGTTCATCAAAGGATGTATGAAGAAATGAACATATTTATCTTCAAGAACTTAAGCCATCGGGATATATATAGCCGTGTTTATGGAAAACAGGGAAGAATTTGCTCATTGTTTCGTGCTACGAAGTTGTGCTACTATCGTTGCAACAAAGCATAGTGAGTTTCGTGTGAAATAAGTTTAACGGCAGATAAATTTATGGTGTGCTTGATCGGTACTAAAATTACTGTTCCCACTTAGGCTCTTAGTCTGTAATGAAAGTTTTTTGATGTCTTCATGCCCGCTTGAAGAGATAAGCAGAATTCATCTTCTTCACTTCATCGCCATTGTGAAATATAAAACTTGCCCCGCTCCAAATTGCGGCACTACCATACTCCCCGCGCTTGTTTATGGCATAGAATGTCACATTATGTTTGAATCTTCCTTGGTCGTCTTGGAGGCGTTTTTCGCGACAACGATCATTGATACGCTTACAAGCGAGTAAACATGCTTCTTCGGGTGATTTCCCTTGTCGCATCCATTCGACAATTAACACAGAACTACAATTGAGGAGGTTTGCTTCACCGCGTCCCGTTGAGCCGGCAGAGCCAACTTCATTGTCGCAGTATAAGCCCGCACCAATGATAGGTGAATCACCGACCCTTCCAGGTATTTTGAAGGAAAGTCCGCTTGTGGTAGTAACACAGGAAAGATTACCTGCTTTGTCGAGCGCACTGCAATGAATAGTTCCATAATGCCTGAGATAATCTTCGAGAAGTTTACCTACATTTTTATCTTCTATGGTATGGGGCGGGAGCCAATCATCTTCCGCACTTAACTGTTCTTTCCATTTCAACCATACTTCGCGGGACTTATCGGTGAGCAAATTTTCTTCACGAAAACCATGTGCTTTAGCAAATCGGAGCGCGCCTTCACCAACGATCAATACATGATCTGATCGTTCCATCACGAATTTTGCCACTGATGATGGATTTTTAATGTTTCTTAACGAAGCCACAGCTCCTGCGCGATAGCTTGGACCATGCATTACTGCTGCATCAAGTTCAACCACACCATCTTCATTTGGTAAACCACCATAACCAACCGTCATATCATTCGGATCATCCTCCACAATGTTTACTCCTGCAACGATGGCATCTATAGCATCACTACCATCTTTTATCATCTTCATTGCTTTCTCTATAGCTTGTTCTCCGTTACCACTTGATATCACGATGGGTTTAGCAACATTAACATCGGGTTTTTTCTGTTGCCCACTTGCCGGGAGTATGTTATTTGAGATCACAGTCATACTGCCAAGAGCTGTTGTTTTTAAAAAATCTCGTCTGTTAAGTTTGATCATAAAAAATATTCTCCAAATGTTTAATCTGAAACTTATTTAGATATAACTGCGTGAAAAGTCAATCACAGCAAGCAAGAGAATAGTATTACGGTAAGAAAGAGTTGAAAATATTTAGAGGTAAAGGCTTTTTCGTCAAAAAAAAGTTTTGTCGAGTTGGGAAAAAGTCACCAATTCTACAATATTTGGAAATCAAGAGGAAAAAGGAAGTGGCTTGGAAAACTGATGTTCAAAGGATAGTCATTAAACTGTGGCAATAGGGATATCTTGATGCGTCACACCGTTGATTTCTATAGGTTATTCTTCTCTATACAGAGTTATTCCCCACATCGTTGGGTCGTCTGGTGGGTCAGTATTCCAGTTGCCGAATGAGTGTGAATCGTCAGAAATGTAACGAAGATTATACTCGCCGCGATCGAGAAGTATAGTTGTGGTGACGATCCGATTTTTCCGTCCTCCCCCAGCATGAAATGTCATTGAGTACGTCATTTCCCAAATTACGCGACTGCTGTGGGCATCCTCGATCCAGCCGTAATCGTACATCTCACGATTTTGTCCCTCACCGAGCGCATATATCCGTACCCGTGTTGGTTTCTCAAGTTTGAATTGCGTAGTTTTGTCTGCATGATCGCCGACCTGATTAATCTGGGAGATCACCCCAGCTTCTTTTACATTGATATTTTTTTCGACATTGTTCATATCAAAATTTTCGTCAATGCCAGAGACTGTTATACCCCAATGTTCGGGATCGAATGGTCCTCTCGTATTCCAGTTGTCATACGAATGTGAATCATCTGTTTTATAATAAACAGTGTAGGTTCCTTTGGGTAGAGTAATGGTTTCATCAATCATACGATTTTTATCTGCACCACCTGCGTGCTTAGTTCTCTGGACATCTTGAATCCAAATTCTTTCTCGTGTCTTTGCATTAATAATCCAACCATAATCTGCCATTAGTCGACGTTCAATCGAGGCCTCGCCGAGCGCATAGACACGAATTTTGGTTTCCGTCTTAAGGGTAAAACTAGCGGAACGAGTTTCGTTATTCTTTACTCGGATTAATTGGACAATAATATTCTCATCTTCTCTCAGAGTTGTGAGTTTGACTGCCGCCATATCATTTTGCTCAGGGGTAATCAGTTGGACTCCATAATTAAGTGGGTCGCTGGGAGGTGCCGCATTCCAGTCGAGGGGTGAATGAGAATCATCGGTGTTGAAGAAGAGGACGTATTCGCCTGAGGGAAAAACAACAACATCGTCAAATTTGACATTCTTCTCCGCACCGCCCGCATGATTGAGATTACTTGATTTCATTTCCCAAATTCTCTCTCGTGTTTTGGCATTGATAATCCAACCGTAATCAGCGAGATCATCATCGAAGTTCATCTCACCAACCGAATATATGTGGATTGGGATTGATTTGCTTAAAATGAAAGCTTGTTTAATGTGGTCATTCTCACCTAATCGAGTTGCTTTGTAAATTGTATTCGGGAAATCTTTTGGCGGTTTGAATGTTGTAATGGAAACACTTCCATCTTTCATGTATAAATCAATACCCCAATTCTTTGATCTGGATTTCCATTCTTTCTCAACATCTCCACCAAAGAAATCTTCTAACCACGAAAAGAAATTCCGCTTCTTGGATTTTTTTTCCTCAACGGTTTTCTTACGACGATCAATATTAATGCTGAAGGTCGAGAAGGGATCGTGAGATCCGAATCCATAGGCGGCGAAATATACTTCATAGTTACCTTTTGGGAGGGATATTTCCCCGTCGAACTTTTTATCTTTTTGGCTTTGTAGCGTATTGTTTTGATCCATCTCCCAAACTGTTTTCCTCGATTTAGCATCAAGTATCCAGCCGTAAGCATACATTGTCGAAGTTGAGAAAATCTTTCCCTTCTCGCTTCCGGCACCAACAGCGACGATGTGGAGTTGAGCATCTAAAGGGAGAGAAAACCCTTGGCTTTGTAATTCGATAGAAGAAAAGTCTTTGAGTTGAACAATTCGTTGCTCGCCAGATGTGGCAGATCTCGCTAAGGAAAGCGTCAGAAAAAAAGTGAATGTAAAAACGAGCCTGTGAGAATAATGACGCATCAGCTACTTATAAAGAGTGTTATGGAAATAAAGTTGTATCCTGGTTAAAATTACGAATACTTTTATGCTTTGTTTCAAAATAGATTGATAAAGAATGATTGATTTAAACATATAGTTGATGTATGGTGCTGTAACTTCAATGATGTCAATAAAAAATGCGGCATACGTCTATCAGTAGAAGTAAAAAGAAGGTATCGTATTAATTCTAAATATCAATCTATGTATACTATTGGCGGAGTGAGATGCATTTAGATGGAAAACAAATTGAGCTCAAAGTAACTGCCTTGACTCTCAGTATTACATTTTATATTTTGATTTTCGGTAAAAACTTTCATCTTTAGTATCAAGTAGCATTTAGATAGAGCTTACTAAAGGGATACCATTACCGATAGGAGTTTAAAAGATGGCCGACAAATCTTCAATATTGAAACAATTGAAATCTAATGTACTCTTTAAGGGTATCGATGAACCTGCATTGAAATCGCTCCTTCAGAATGTAAAAGAGTTGAAATTCAAAGCAGGTGAAATGATTTTTGACGATGCGAGTCGAGGTGAGCATTTGTACTTGTTGCAATCAGGAAAAGTAAAAATATGTAAAACCACGAAGTTTGGTAATGAGTCGGTGTTAGCAACAATAGATACGGGTGATTTTTTTGGCGAGCTTGAGTTAATTGATAACAAACCTCGTTCGGCGCGAGCCGTGGCAATTTCCGATAGTCATGTGATTTGTTTTGGTAAAAAGGATTTCAATAATCTGCTCAGTACAAATCATGTCTACACCACCAATCTACTCCATAAATTAAGCCTGCGGCTACGGTCTATTAATTCGACATTTCTCACGCAGGTTGAACGTAATCTTGAGGAATCGAAGTCGCAACTCGATAAGATGAATAAATTGATAGAAGCGACTAAGACCGTCAACTCATCTCTGGACACCGATAAGCTACTTGAACTCATCTTAAATACTTCTACTTCAACAGTCCAAGCCGATCGAGGTACATTATATCTGATAGATTCGTTAAAAGGCGAGTTGTGGTCAAAAGTTTTGCAGGGTGCAATGAAAGTAGAAATTCGACTACCCATTGGAAAAGGAATTGCCGGGTTTGTTGCTCAGACGGGGGAAACAATAAATATTCCCGATGCCTACTCCGACGCAAGATTCAATCCTGAAATCGATAAGGCAACGGGATATCGCACAAAAACAATCCTCTGTATGCCGATGAAGAACAAGGATGGAAAAATCATCGGCGTATTTCAACTCTTGAACAAGGTGAGTGGACCCTTTACAAAGGAGGATGAAGAATTCATAAATGCTCTCTCGATCCATGCTTCCATTGCAGTCGAGAACGCTCAACTTGCACAGAAAATGGTACAGAATGAAAGTCTTTCTGCTGTCGGGCGGATGGCAGGCACAATCATTCATGACATTAAGAACCCTATGGGGACTATCCGGGTCTACGCACAGGTCATTGAAGGGAAGGCGAAGGACAAAGACGAAGAAATCCGCAAACATTCTCAAGAAATAATCCGCCAGGTAGACCGTTTCGTTGCTATGACACAGGAGATTCTCGACTTTTCTCGTGGAGTGAGTTCAATGAATATCCAGGAAATTGATTTTGGTGAGCTTCTTGAGGCAGTACTCATGTTCATCGAAAAAGATCTAACGAAACGAAAGGTAAAGCTGATTAAGAATCTACAATTTTCTGGTAATGTAAAAGTTGATCAGGATAAATTGATGCGGGTCTTCTATAATATTGCTGGAAATGCTGCCGATGCCATGCCCGATGGCGGTCAATTAACCGTCAATTCAATGGCAAAAGATGGAACTGTGGTGATTGAATTCGTCGATTCAGGATCGGGGATGCCGCCGGAGGTGAAGGCGAGAATCTTTGAGCCATTTGTCACACATGGAAAAAAGCATGGGACGGGACTTGGAATGGCTATCGTTAAAAAGGTTATGGATGATCATAAGGGAAAGATAGAGATCGAAAGTGAGTTGGGAAAAGGAACAACGATACGATTACTCATACCC
Source organism: Bacteroidota bacterium (assembly GCA_035655575.1). GTDB lineage: Bacteria > Bacteroidota > Ignavibacteria > UBA10030 > SZUA-254 > DASRUF01. The sequence continues at coordinate 10,932 of DASRUF010000260.1, forward strand.
ATGAATTGAAATGAATCTTATCGAGCTTCCACATTAGGTAGAAAAATCGACGGGCAGACGTTTGGTAAAAACCTCAGGAGGGGGAAGAAAAAGTGTAGATAGGTTTTACTATGCGTGTGTCAATAGATCGTAAGACAATCGAAGTAGTTCGGGGTGATATTACCGATCAGGTCACGGAGGCAATTGTCAACGCAGCAAATAACCATCTATGGATGGGAGCCGGAGTTGCTGGTGCTATCAAAAGAAAAGGTGGCGATGAAATTGAACGTGAGGCAGTCACTCAAGGTCCGATTGAGGTTGGAGAGGCAATTCTTACCTCAGGTGGAAAATTAAAAGCAAGGTATGTTATCCATGCAGCGGCAATGGGTCAGGACTTACGCACTGATATTAATAAAATTCGGATGGCAACACATAATAGTCTTGTTCTTGCCGATAAACATCAAATTGCTTCCGTAAGTATTCCTGCACTTGGCACCGGCGTGGGTGGTTTCTCAATATTTCACTGTGCGAAAATCATGATTACCGAAGCGGTAGAATTTCTCCAAAATACACGGTATGTTTATCACATTCGTTTTGTCCTCTTCGATGAGCAATCATTTGATGCTTTCCATCAAGAATTAGAACTTCAATTCTCTGCAAAACGCCATTGAATTTTGTTTTCTAATTTTGGAGTGCGGCTCAATAATTTGACCTTTGTTAATAGAATTATATACCGCTTAGCATTTTTTTCTTCGCATAAAAATAAATCACCTTCTCTTAGCTGTTCGATTCTTATTTTTGCAAATCCTTTTAAAAAAAGGTAAGTTTCCCCATCTCCCATGCGAAGAATCAATAAAATTCTCATTATTCGCTTCAGCTCTCTTGGTGATATCATTCTTGCATCACCTCTGATTCGTGCGTTACGTATGACGTATCCTCAGGCACAAATTGATTTTCTCGTAAAGTCAGAATATGTGGAATTGGTGAAATTCAATCGTAATCTCACTAAGGTCATCGAGCTTGAAAGCGATGAGAAAGAAGCTTTAGTAGCAGTAATGAAAAGAGTTAAATCTGAGAACTATGATGTTCTTCTCGATATTCATAATAGCTTGCGAAGCAGGTACGTACGATTCTTTTCTGGTGCGAGATATATATCAGTGGTAAATAAGAGAATTCTTGCGCGATGGGCTTTAGTTAGATTTAGATGGAATTTTTATCGTGATATTGTCTCAGTTTCAGACCGTTATATAGAAACTGCGAAACGATTTGGGGTGCATGGTGATGAAAAAGGGTTAGAGGTATGTATTCCAGATGAAACAGTATCTACGATCAGGACGATCATGGGTCGATATAATCTTGATAAGTACCATCAAGTAATTGGTTTCAGTCCGGCTTCACAACATTTCACAAAACGATGGCCATTAGAACGCTATGTTGAACTTGGCATAAGATTGGCGAAGACGAATGCGGTTAAAATTTTTATCTTTGGGGGAAGGGAAGAATCCGACTACTGTGGTGATATAGCACAGATGATAAATCTCGCAGTTGGAGGAAGTGTCGCGGAAAATTTTGCTAAAAAATTCTCACTTCTTGAGACTGCATGTGTAATTGATTACTGTCATCTTGTACTCTCTAATGATACAGGTCTCATGCACCTCGCTGTAGCTAGAAAGCGTAAAGTCGTTGTGATATTCGGATCTACAGTGAGAGAATTTGGTTTTTTCCCTCATCCTCCAGAGAGTATAGTGGTTGAACGGTCGGGGCTTTCTTGTAGACCATGCACTCACATTGGATTGGAATCGTGTCCAAGAGGTCATTTCAAATGTATGAAAGACATAACTGTCGATGATGTTCTCGACGCGGTGCAGAAAGTAGGTGTATACAATAATCATCAGCATAGAATCGAAGTTGAAAGAAGTTTTTAAGCAGAGGACTCAAGGACTTATATATTCGATCCAACTCTGTCCTGGGCATCGAAAAGATATGCAGGGGGTGAAATATGTTGAGGTTTTGGAGAATTTCGGATTAGTGGGTGATCGACATGCGATTACAGACAGTTCGAGACAAGTTCTTCTCATTGAGTTAGAAGCCTTAGAAGAGCTGGGTCTAAAGCCCGGTCAAGTTAAAGAAAACATCACCACACAAGGACTTTCTTTGATGCAACTACTCCCCATGCAGCAACTTAAGATCGGGAGCCAAGTAATCCTTGAAATCACTCAGCCATGTACCCCTTGCCATCGAATGGACGAGATTCGCCAAGGGCTGTTTCAAGAAATTGCTGGACGCAGAGGAATGTTAGCGAAGGTGGTTCGAGGCGGGGAAATTCGACGTGGTGATCAGATCGATATTATTCCGGTTTAAATTATTATGCCCTGGCGTTTTCTCTACCGTTTCTTAATATTTCCGATTGGATGGATTGTTTTCCTCACCGCTGGATTATTTGATGAAAAGGTGAGAAGAGGGATTCGGGGTAGGAAAAAATTATTCAAAGAATTAAATCATATTCGAGTAAACCGTAAATCTTCCAACAAACGCATATGGTTCCACTCCTCTTCAATGGGCGAATTTGAACAAGCCAAACCGATCATTACAGAATTAAAGAAGAGATATCCTGATGTCGAAATCATTGTGACGTTTTTTTCGCCCTCTGGTTACGAACACTGTCGATCATATAAACTTGCTAATTTCATAACATATATCCCATTCGATTTTTCAGGTGATGCAAGAAAATTTATTGAATGTATTCAACCTGCGGCAGCAGTCATGGTTCGATACGACGTCTGGCCCAATCATCTCTGGGAATTGAATCGGCTTGGGATTCCTATCTTTATCGCAAATGCGACATTACGGGAAAATTCTCCGCGGAAATTCCTTGTTATAAAACAGTTTCACCGGCAGCTCTATGATATGATAGATTACATACTCACAGTATCTCAGGCAGATAAAAAAGTGTTTGAGTCTTTCGGGTTAACACGACCAGTTCTTGAAGTAATAGGTGATACGAGGTATGATCAGGTATGGCAAAGGAGTGTCGAATCAAAATCTCGCCATCTTCTGCCGACCCAAGTCATCGCAGATAAGAAAGTGCTCGTTGTTGGTAGTATTTGGCAAGAAGATGAAAAGAATCTACTGCCGGCAATATCCAGATTGGCTAAAGATCGGAAGCAACTATTAGTTGTTGTTGTTCCCCACGAACCCAATCTCGAAACACTTGAACGTCTCGAGAATGAATTAGATGGACATGTTACATCAATTCGGTTTTCCAATTTGAATGATTATCAAGGGGAACAATTAATTGTTGTTGATAGTGTCGGGATCTTAATGTCGCTTTATCAATATGGGCTGGTAGCCTATGTTGGAGGAAGTTTCAAACAGGGAGTTCATAATGTGTTAGAGCCAGCGGTCTATGGAATTCCGATAATAATCGGACCGAAGTATGAAAATTCTCGGGAAGCCATACAGCTTATCGAGGACGGCGCAGCATTTGTAGGGAGAAATGAAGAAGAATTATTCATGCATTTACAAAGTCAGTTCAACAATGAACAGATACGATTGGAGGCAGGCAAAAGAGCACTCCAACTCGTTGAAAGAAATATCGGAGCTACTCAAATGTTCCTTTCGTATTTAGAAAAAGTTTTGTAGATTTTCACGAAGATCAAATGATCCCGAGATGAAAATTGTCTATTTTGATATCATAGCTGGTATAAGTGGTGATATGGCGCTTGGTGCATTTATCAGTGCCGGCTTAGCCATCGATCAACTAAAAGCTGAATTAGAGAAGCTTCATTTGCATGGCATTGAACTTCAAGCCTCGCATGTTCAAAGAAATGGAATCACCGCGGTGAAGCTTGAAGTGATTACTTCCGAGACTCAAAATCAGCATCGTCATTTGAAGGATATTTATTCCATTATTGACGGGAGTTCCCTGTGCGTGCGCGTAAAAACTGATGCAAAAAATATTTTTATGCACATTGCTCAAGCAGAAGCAAAAATTCATAACTCCTCGATTGATACAATCCATTTTCACGAAGTTGGTGCTATCGATTCTATTATTGATATTGTTGGTCTTGCAATCTGTCTAGAGAAATTCAATATCGAACAAGTTTACTCTTCAGCGGTTAAGGTAGGACAAGGGGGAGTTGCTCAAGCGGCACATGGGAAGCTCCCAATTCCCACTCCGGCCACGATGGAAATCTTGAAAGGGTACCCAACTATTTTAACAGACATTTCAGCCGAACTTACAACACCAACAGGTGCAGCAATTATTAAATCCTTATCGATGGGAATGCTCACATCAGAACATATCGAAGTGCAGAGCATCGGGTATGGCGCGGGTGTCAAAGAAATACCTGAAATTCCAAACCTTCTTCGTGTAATGATTGGTAAGTTAAGACGTCCCAATACGAGCGATGAAATTGTTATCGTTGAAGCCAATATCGACGATATGAATCCAGAGATCTATCCATTTGTTATGGAGCAATTGTTTTTGCAGGGTGCGCACGACGTTTACATGGTTCCGATAATAATGAAGAAAGGAAGACCGGGAATCATACTTTCCGCTATGATTGAACGTGTAAAGCTGGATAATATTTTACAAGTGTTTTTTAATCAAACAACGACCCTTGGTGTTCGGATACAGCCAGTAGAACGGAGAAAACTTGTTCGTGAAGAGCGAGAAATCGATACGAGATTCGGTAGGGTAAAGGTAAAAGTAGTGGTTGTGGATGGAAAAAGTCGTTTCCTTCCCGAATATGAAGAATGTAAAAGAATTGCAATGGAGAAAAATATCCCTATTATAGATGTTTTCAAGTACCTCGAAAGGGAGTTATCATAGTAAATTCATTAGGCATGGGTCAGTCCCGATGGGCGGGATTAAGGGGTAGGATTCGTTTAAATTAAGATGAAAGGAAAGCATAGACCCAATAGGATATTTTTGCGTAGATCCTACCGGAAAAACTTTATTTTTTTTAAAATTATATCCAATGATTTTCTTGACATATAGGTGAAAAATTAGTATATTCCTATCCCCATAACCGGGGAGAATTCCGATCTCGGATAATTCTGAGATCGGGATTTTTTTCTACAGAGTTCTTTGAAAATAGTGTGCATAGCTCTAATGTCAGCTTATAGAGATCTTCAACCCATCCTGCATTCATTATTATAGGTGCAGGATATTCGATCAAGCTCGAAGTTGAAATTTTAAAAATTACAACGGAGAGTTTGATCCTGGCTCAGGACGAACGCTGGCGGCGTGCCTAACACATGCAAGTCAGGGAGAAAAAGGTAGCAATATCTTGAGTAAACCGGCGAACGGGTGAGTAACACGTAGGCAACTTACCTTGTGAACGGGAATAACCCCGGGAAACCGAGGATAAAACCCGATAATATCCTAAAGCAGCATTGCAATAGGATCAAAGGTTCTAACGCAAGTTAGAATGTCATAAGATGGGCCTGCGCCCCATTAGGTAGTTGGTGAGGTAAAGGCTCACCAAGCCAACGATGGGTAGCTGGTCTGAGAGGACGATCAGCCACACTGGAACTGAGACACGGTCCAGACTTCTACGGAAGGCAGCAGTGAGGAATATTGCTCAATGGGCGAAAGCCTGAAGCAGCGACGCCGCGTGAGGGATGAAATCCGTTAGGATGTAAACCTCTTTTGCAAGGGAAGAATCTCCGCTTTTAGCGGGAATGACGGTACCTTGTGAATAAGCACCGGCTAACTACGTGCCAGCAGCCGCGGTAATACGTAGGGTGCGAGCGTTGTCCGGAATTACTGGGTGTAAAGGGTCCGCAGGCGGGTAAATAAGTCGGTGGTGAAATCCTGCAGCTTAACTGCAGAATTGCTTCCGATACTGTTTATCTTGAGTTCGAGAGAGGATGATGGAATTCATGGTGTAGCGGTGAAATGCGTAGAGATCATGAAGAACACCGGTAGCGAAGGCGGTCATCTGGCTCGATACTGACGCTCAGGGACGAAAGCGTGGGTAGCAAACAGGATTAGATACCCTGGTAGTCCACGCCTTAAACGATGGATGTTCGGTGTCGGTCCCGCTCAGCATTTGTACGCAAGTGTTGAGCGGGATCGGTGCCTGAGCTAACGCGTTAAACATCCCACCTGGGGAGTACGATCGCAAGGTTGAAACTCAAAGGAATTGACGGGGGCCCGCACAAGCAGTGGAGCATGTGGTTCAATTCGATGCAACGCGAAGAACCTTACCTGGGTTTGAAAAGCTCTGTAAACCGGTGAAA
>DASRUF010000261.1:0-4324 GCA_035655575.1 Bacteroidota bacterium
ATGAATCTCAACAGGAATCGCCGGTATGATGTACACTGTTGGATCGAGCGGGAACAAATGGTACTTCATATGGAGATATAAAACAACCAAACCAATAATGATTCCAAGAAAAGTGCCGATGATTCCGATGAAAAGTCCCTCGAAGAGAAACACCCGTACAATATTTTTTGAGGTCATCCCCATTGTCTTCATCACGCCAATATCTCGTTTCTTTTCTATCACACCCATCGTCAATGACCCGAGCATATTGAACATAGCGACCACGATGATGAGCGATAAGAGAATGTACGCAATCCATCGCTCTATTTTCATCACAGAATATAAATTCTTATGAAGATCGTACCACGTTGAGACAGAGAACTCTGAAGTCAATTGTTTGCTAATATCTTCTTTAACACCTTCTGCCATATTGAAATCATCCAGTCTCAATTCGATGCCATTAAATGTTCCCTCCATCTGATATAACTGTTGAGCCGAATGGAGAGAAACATAGGCATAGTTGGCATCATACTCCTTGTTATTGGATTCGAAGATACCTGAAACTTTAAACCTCGTCATTGATGGCGCAACCATTCCGGCCGTTGATGATTGAAACCCCTGCGGACTGATGACTGAAATTTCATCTCCGATAACAGTACTGAGTCGATCAGCTAATGTCAATCCGATGATCATCCCTCCAACATCGGTGCTATCGCTCAAATCAAGCGAGCCAAGAACAATATTCGACTGCAGTCCGGTAACTTTCCCGATTCGTTGTTGATCTACCCCTCGCACATATACTACTCGATTAAACCCTCGTGCAATAAGCATTGCCTTGCCCGAGACGAATGGTGAAGTAGCTTGAATCGTTGGAATACCTCTTAGTAACGTCTCAACGGAATCGATTTCATTCGAAGTCAATACACCACGTTTCTCGATGCGTATATGAGGATCGAATCCTACCAGAACCGAGGTTACAACGCTGCTGAATCCATTAAACACCGATAATGCTATCAGTAGTGCTGCAACACCTACGGTAATCCCTATAATCGATATATATCCGATGACATTGATAAATCGAACACTTCGTTTCGACCTCAAAAGACGGTTTGCGATGAACCACTCAACAGTTTTCAAGAGTTATCCAAACCTCAATATTGTCATTGGATCCATTTTTGCCGCCGCTCGTGATGGGAGAACCGTTGTTAAAAAACAGAGGATAAATGCGATACCTGTAACGAGTGCGAAGTTTTCCAGCTTCAAAAGAATAGGCACAGTATTCATGTAGTAAATTTCCGACGACAATGAAAATATCTTAAAATGTAATTGGATGAAACAAACGGCGTACGCCAGAACATTTCCTAGTCCTATTCCAATCAAAGCAATAATTAATCCCTGAAGGGTAAAGATTCTTTGAATGAGATTGGAGCTTGCCCCCATCGATTTCAAGATGCCAATCGCGTGTGCTTTATCGAGAACGAACATGAGAACCGTTCCAATGATGTTAACCGTGGCGACAAGGATTATTAAGCTCAAGAGAAGTGGTGAGAGTCGCTGTTGAAGGTTAATCCATGAGAATAAATTCCGATAAAGTTGAAAAACAGTCCTTGCATAGTGAGGATAGGGAAGCACTTCTTCCACTTGTTTTGCGATTGCTTGTGCTCGGCTGGCATCATGAACCAAGATATCCATTCCTGAAATCTCATTACCCATTTGAAAAAGCTTCTGAGCTTCGGATAGTTGTGTGTAGGCATAGATATCATCGTATTCCGCCATACCCGATTCATAGATACCGACAAGGACAAATTGTTTCGCCCGTGGTTGGAGGTGCTGAGGATCTCCACGAGGCACTGCAAAAACAACAAGTTTATCACTCAGATTGACATCAAGCCGATTGGCAAGTTTTCTTCCGATCACAATTTCAGGCATTCCAGCCTGATCCCCTCGAAGAAATGATCCCTCGGTGATATGCATTGATGGATTTGAAAAACTGATATTGGGATTAACACCTTTCAGAAAAATTCCATCCACATGATCCTTCGACCGAATCATCCCTTCTCTCGCAGCGTAAGGCGAAATGCTTTTAATATCCGGGATTTTCTCTTTCAGAAGTTCAATAGAATGTTGGGAATTCGATAATGGAAGATTTTGATATCCCTGTACTTGAATGTGAGAAGAGAACCCGATTACTTTATCTTTAATCTCCCGCTCAAAACCGTCCAAGATAGAGAGAGTAACGATGAGCGCAGAAGTACCGAGCGAGATACCGAGAATCGTAATACTGGTAATGAAGGAAAGAAACCGAGAGCGACGCTGAGCCAGGAGATATCGTTTAGCTATATACCAGGAGACGGACAAGATAAGGTTTCAGATTGTGGATTGCGGATATTAGGTCTTAGATTTTGGAATTTCTTGTTTAATACTGTTTTGAGATTAGTGGTTTGTGATTTCTGTAATTCTCGAACCTGTAACCCAAACCATTTTTGAAACGATTACTTTACTTTATTTCCAAACTCCATCAAATATGCTTTAATGAATTCATCCAGATCGCCATCCATGACTGCCTGTGTATTACTGGTTTCGACATCTGTGCGATGGTCTTTTACCATATTGTAGGGATGGAATACGTAAGAACGTATCTGGCTCCCCCATTCAATTTTCTTTTTGGTACTTTCTATTACCGAACGTTTTGCCTCTTCCTCTTCCTTTCTCAATTGGTAGAGACGAGACTTCAACATTTTCATCGCTCGCTCTTTATTCTGAAATTGAGATCGTTCTTGTTGACATGCCACAACAACGCCAGAGGGAATGTGCTTAATGCGAACCGCTGTTTCAACTTTATTGACATTCTGTCCGCCTTTGCCACCGGCACGGTATGTCCCGACCTCGATATCGGCAGGATTAATTTCTATCTCAACATCATCTTCAATCTCAGGATAAACAAATATGGACGCAAAGGAGGTGTGCCGCCGTGCATTCGAATCGAATGGTGATATTCGAACTAACCTATGTACGCCATTTTCTGCTTTTAAGTAACCATAGGCATACAATCCCTGGACTTCGACTGCGGCACTTTTGATCCCAGCTCCCTCGCCTGCTTGTTCATCAAGTAAGAATGTCTTAAACCCTTTTCGTTCGGACCAACGGAGGTACATTCTTAGGAGTATTTCTGCCCAGTCTTGCGATTCAGTCCCTCCGGCACCCGAGTGAATCATTAGAATGCAATTCTTAGAATCATCTTCACCGCTGAGCATGTTGCGGAATTCTAAATCATCGAGTGCCTTTTCGACTGCATTGACTTCTGAAGTGAGCTCTTGGGCAAATGATTCATCGGAGGATTCGACTGCTAATTCGAGGAGGGTGCTGGCATCGTCAAGTTTGCGACGAATCGCTGACCACGCTTCGACCCAGCTTTTCCGCTGGTTCATTTGCTGCATCACTTTCTGTGCTACGAGGTTGTCGTTCCAGAAATCGGAGACGTGGGTCTTGGCTTCAAGCTCGGTTATTTCTTTTTCCTTCGTATCGAGGTCAAAGATACCTCCGAAGTGTGGTTAACTTGCTTTCGAGTTCACTAATTTTTTCTCTTAGGTCTTCAAACATAAAAATAAGAAATTATGAATAATGAATGTCAAATTTAGAATAATGAAGTGTCAAGATTACTTACCCTTGTTCTTTTGTGCGGTTTCTATACTCTTCACAAAGATTGCGATCAACTGTTGCGTTTCATCCATAACTTTTTCAATCTTCTCTGACTTGACAAGCTTTAATCGCCTGATGACTTTTAATGAAATTAAGGACTCACGCAACTCTTTAAGAATAACCTTGAATTTATGAATGAAATCGGCACGTGATTCAGCACTTTGTGCTTCACCATAGTTCAGTGCAGGAGAAAGTCCCGAACGAATCAATTGTCCAGCGATATAATTACCTGCCTTAGAATTTGGCAATTCTTCGGCTAACTTTACTACAACTGCACCAAATTCTATAAGCCTATCTTCTAAGTCAAACTTTTTATCCTTTGGTTCTTCTTTCAAAATTCACCATTCAGTGTTCGACATTCGATATTTCTTTCCTAATGCTCTAACGATTCCGTTATATCAATCTCCAATCTTAACAATGCGCTGCTTAGTGTTTTCCCTTGCGCATCATTTTTTAACGAGACCGTTCCACCTCCACCAAGGGAATTATGGAGTAAAAAATTCAAAGCATTGAGATTCGGAAGCTCGTACCGCTCGACCTTTCCAAAACAAATCCCTTCGAAGTGTTTCTTCACAACCTCAGGCGTCACATATTTTTTGATGATGGGGTAGTACTCCGGTTTTCTCGCAATCAAACCGATATTACC
>DASRUF010000262.1:0-2940 GCA_035655575.1 Bacteroidota bacterium
GAGACGGCGATGGCCCAGACTCAAGCCAACTTTTGAATCACTCCAATAGCCTAGGGCATCCGGACCGCGCGCTTGCATGCGGTCGCACATCCGGTGCACCGCTTTCTCAATGACGTGCTGATCTTGTGTTGCTCGAAATAGAAATGCCCCGGCTAATCCGCACATCAACAAGTAACCTCTAAACTTTCATTCATTCAAGCAATTTGCTTTGCGTAGTCCAGACATGGTTGGAGCCATGGATTGTCTTGACGAAATACATATAGGCACCCATGAAGGGGTAAACGGGGCGAAGTTCGCGAATGCACACATAAAAGCTGATTAAGGGGAGGATTGGGAATAATTCGAGCAAGCCTTCGTGCAGGAGACTCCAGATTCCGGCATGGGCGTTTCGCCAGTAATTTTTGACTGCGATCGAATACTGGTTTCGCAGCAAGCCCTCTTCGCTTGTGAGACACTACTAAAGTGATCGTTCTCCAGAGCCGATCCAGATACTCGATTGCACTGATACAACTGGATAAATTGAATCTCGTCAAGGCGACTCTATATATAATTGGCCCCGAGAGAATAACTTTTTATAAAGGCCATACAAGCCCTTCAAGATAAATTTTGGCAAGATTAACAACGGCAGAGCAGCCCAGAATACCCAATAACTCCAGTACAATCTGGCCAGAGGTATCAGTTTTGGTGAAGGCGAGGCAAATCCTGTCTTTAGTCCTAGGGCACATTCCACAATAATTGCCTTAACAACCCTCGTCAGATTTCTGGATAATGCTTTTCTGATCTGATGCTTATCAAAGCTGCCTTCGAATTCCATAACTATGTGAAAAAGGTTTATCCCAAATACCTGAAACTGATCATACCAGCGAACCTCACCAGACGGCTTGGGGTAGCTGGAGAAACATGGGGTACCCAAGAAGTAGCACCTTCCATCCTGGGCGATGACATAAAGCACAATGTACATACAAACAAACGCAGATCCGACATGCTTCCTGGCCAGCGCCATTCCGGGGAGAGCAAGCTCCCTTTTAAAAAGAGTTGCTGAAATAAATCCCAGAAGCCCTATGTCTATTTCCAGAATTTCATTTCTATCTGAAAAGAAATGACAACTATGGTCATTGACGGTGAGAGCATCTTTATTTTTTATATTATGTGAATTAACCCAGATGAAGGATAGATCCCGATGCTCCTCGATCAAAGAAAGAATCCTCTGGATTGCCCCGGGGGCTATGACATCATCTCCAATCCACCAGACAAATAATCCACGCGCTTCTTCAGTCAGGAACACGATTGCGGCATCTAGCCCCTGCTTTTTACCTCGAAAATACCGGATTGGAGCTACTTTTCTAAATTCACTAACAATTTCTTCTGTCTCACTATTTTCGCTATCGTCACGAACAATAATTTCTATCTGAGGCACATATTGCGGTATTAGGCTTTCGAAAAGCTTTTGCACTGCATCAGATTGATTGTAAGTCGGCACACAGACAGAAAGCAGTATATCCTTCTGATGCATAATCATTCTTTTAATAGATCGCTCAAAAATTCAATTTCGTCAATGGTCAACTCTGGATTATTTCCAAAGTAAAAACTGTTTTTATGAATGAACTCTGCGTTAGGTTGACTACCTGGATTACTCACATACTTCTGATAAAACGGTTGTCGGGCCATATTGCCAGCGATCATCGGACGAATCTCAACTTCTGCATCAATGAATCTCCTCTTGTAACTAACAACAGTGGATAAATCTCGAAGAATTATTGGAATTGCAAAACTGGAAACAATACTCATATGCTCAAAACGAATTGGGACTATTTTATTATTTTCCTCGATAACCTGATGCAAACGAGTGAAGTTCTGATGTCTCTTGTTTACAATCTCATCCCAGTATTTTATTTGATTGTTTCCCAAAAAACCGTTAATTTCAGTAGGTCTTAAGTTATAGCCTAAGTCATAAAATATGTACTTAGCAAAAAAATCGTTTATACCATGACGTTTTCTAATTTCCTTCTGGGAATCAATACTAAGATTTCTATCCCATCCATGTGACCGCGCCATTATAAGATGGTTGTATAAATCATCGTCATCAACGCAAACCATGCCGCCTTCAATCGCAGAAATATGATGTCCCACAAAGAATGAGAATGTTGATGCAATACCGAAATTACCAAGAAGCCTACCACCAACCACAGAACCCAATGCCTCGCAATTGTCCTCGAAGAAAACTATTCCATTGTCTGTACAGTGTTTGACGATTCTGCCTATATCATCGGATAGGCCAAGTGTATTCGTCAAAAAGAATGCTTTCATATTTGGCTGAATATCTAACGCCTCTCTGAAAGTCTTGCTTGAAACGTTCAATGAGTCTATTTCACAGTCAACAAGAAACGGCTGCAATCCAAGTTGAATGAGCGGCATTATATTTGTGGCCCAAGTAAGCGCCGAAACACCAACAATATCGCCTTTTTTTAACCGCCCGGAATTCAATAACGCCTGAATAAGAAGCAAATTAGCGCTGCTTCCACTATTCACAAAAACGGCATGACTCCTGTTTTGCTTCTTTGCAAAGTTCAGTTCAAATCTTTTGCACTCTTCACCCATGCTCAATACTTTGGCTTTGGTGATAAATTCACAAAGACTCTCCTTTGTCTCCTTTTCCTTAAAAAATGTCGACTTTTGAAGTTTAATCATTATTTCATTTTTACCAGTTCGAGATCATTCCGTACCATTAGTTCAACCAATTCATTAAAATGTACTTTTGGCCTCCAGCCTAACTTTTCCCTCGCTTTCCTGCTGTCGGCACAAAGATTCACATATTCAATATTTCTTAATAAACCTGAGTCTAAGACCACGTAGTCCTGCCAGTTTAAATCTACTAATCGAAATGCTATTTGTAAGAGTTCTTTGATTGAATGAAGCTCGCTGGAACCGATGACGAAATCG
>DASRUF010000263.1:0-3588 GCA_035655575.1 Bacteroidota bacterium
ATCTACAACCTTTCACACATGAAGAACTTGCATGGGATTGTGAATGTTGGTGCGGCGCAGCGGCGGAGTTTATTTGAAATCGTGCAAAGTGAATTTAATGATTCCGTCGAGCCATGCACGAGATCGGATATTGCAATCTCATACATTCTTCCCGCGGACAGCTCGTTAGATACTTCCAAATACCACCAGCTTTCGGAATCATCATTGGAGCAATCAAAAACTCAAAGCACCTGTAGGATATGCAGATCGAAAAACCTCTTGAAATATCTCGATCTTGGCTCAACCCCGTTAGCGAATTCCTACCTGAAGAAAGAAGATCTTGCCTCTCCAGAATTCGAAGAAGAGTTGGCGCTCCAGGTTTGCCTTGACTGTGGCTTGTCGCAGCTAACAAAGGTTGTAAATCCAGTTTTGATGTTTAAAAATTATCTTTATGTGAGTTCTACGACTCAAACGATACGAGATCATTGGAATGAATTGGCGGGAACGGCGATAAATGTCGCGAAACCCTCATCCGGTGATTTGGTGCTTGATATCGCAAGCAACGATGGTTGTCTGCTATCAAAGTTTCGCGAAATGGGAATGAATGTTGTGGGAGTCGATCCGGCTGAAAATCTTGCTGCTGAGGCAAATGCATCCGGCATACGGACGCTTTGTGCGTACTGGTCTGTGAATATCGCACAAGATATTGTGAGTCGGTTCGGCTCACCAAAGATAATCACTGCAACAAACGTGTTTGCTCACGTTGACGATGTTCATGAGTTTGTCGACGCTGTCGATAACTGCATGGCGAGGAAAGGTATTTTTATTATCGAATTTCCCTACTTGATTGATTTTATAAAAAGGAATGAGTTTGATACAGCATACCATGAACATCTCTCCTATATTGCTATTCTTCCGTTGTCGCATTTGATGACGATGCACAACCTCCAGGTGTTCGATGTCCAGTACTTCGAAAAAATTCACGGTGGTACAGCACGCATTTTTGTATGCAGGGTGAACGATTATCCTGTCACGAAGAATGTTGAAACCTATTTACGAAACGAGGAAATGTTTGGCGTCAAGTCGAAATTGCCTTATGAATCTTTTTCTGAGAGAGTCTTGAAGAATAAAGAAGATTTGCAATTGTTGGTGAGGAGGCTTCACGAAGAGGGAAAAATAATCTGGGCATACGGCGCAAGTGCGAAAGGGAACACTCTGATGAACTTTTTCGAAATAACGAGCACTTTAGTATCTGTTGTTATCGATGACAACGCCAAAAAATGGGGGTATTATACACCAGGTGCACGGATGAGGATCACCAACATCGAAGAGTTAAGTGAAACAAAGGTAGACTATTTACTCCTTCTTGCATGGAATTTTCAAGAAGAAATTATCCGTCGTTGCAAAGCGGCACGCTACCGGGGGGATTATATTCTTCCAGTTCCGAAAGCAACAATCGTATCCGATAAATAAACATTGTAAAGGAAACAATTTTGATGAAAGTTGTCTGTGTTACGGGATGTCTTGGATTTATGGGATCTCACTTTACCCGGGCGTGCCTGAAGAAGGGATGGATGGTGTGGGGAATCGATAAAAAAACTTATGCCGCCCATACGGATTTGCTCCTCGATTTTCAAAAAAATAATGCTTTCAGATTCTTGGAAGCGGATATCGTGGACATGGATCATCTCTATGATGTCGATTATGTATTCAATTTTGCAGCCGAAACGCATGTCGATAACAGCATTATGGATAGCGATCGCTTTACACGCACGAACATCATAGGTGTAGAGAATCTTTTGGAGCTAATTAGGGCGAAGAGAAATTACGAGATGCCGGTGCTCTTCCATATTAGCACCGATGAGGTGTACGGCGATATCGTTTCGGGAAAACACAAAGAAAGTCATCCTCTACGACCGAGTAATCCCTATTCGGCAAGTAAAGCGGCTGCAGATATGTTAATATTTGGATGGCATCGGACACACAACGTTCCGTTTAATATAGTGCGCCCAACGAACAATTACGGAATTAATCAATATCCAGAAAAACTTATTCCTAAAGCGGTTAAGTACCTCACCCTCGGTAAAATGATTCCATTACACGGCGACGGTTCGTATGTGCGAAATTGGCTGCACGCGGAAGATACCGCACAGGCTATTTTGCATCTTGTTGAACACGGCGAGAAGAATAGGATTTATAATATATCCGGAGATTACGAAGCTACCAATAAAGATATCGTTGCTAAGGTGTTGAGATATTATTACGGGAAAGATGTTGAGCTGGAGAAGTATGCTCAGTTTAATTTTGTTCGCATGGGCGAAGACGTTCGATACTCGCTAGATGATAGTGCTATCCGGTCGCTTGGGTGGAGGAACACGAAAGATTTCGATGTAGAACTAAAAGCGATCGTTGAGTATTACAAGAACAAGTTCGTCTGGTGAAGAGTGTACGAAGTTAAAGTTCGATGATTCGTCATTCCAATCAACCGGATGTTTCCATTATTTTGACGAGCTGGAATGTTCGGGAGTTGTTGCGGGAGAGCATTAATTCTATCTATGAAATGACTAGGGATGTAGAATATGAGATCATCGTCGTTGATGATGCATCGGCAGACGGTACAGCTGCGGTAGTCCGAAAGGAATTTCCTAATGCTAAGCTGCTCGTAAACGAGAAAAATCTCGGGTATGCAAAATCGAATAATCTCGGTGCTGAGATCTCGAATGGGAGATATGTTCTTTTGTTAAATAGCGACACATTATTGATCAACAATGCTATTAAGATTTTAATTGATTTTTTAGACAAGCACTCCGATGTGGGTGTTTGTGGCGGTTGGTTGCGAAACAAGGACATGACAAGTCAGGTTTCCTATGGAGATTTTCCGTCGTTCTACCAAGCCATCTTTGATGCGTTATTCTTAAACGATCTTTTTCCCGGCGCTAATTTTCCGAATCGTGGAAGATATCCCAACAACAAAGTATCGGAGCCGATGGAAGTCGATTATATTACAGGAGCCGATATTTTAATCCGGAAGGAACTCATCGATCGCCTTGGCTTGTTCGACGAGAGATTTCATATCTATTGTGAAGAGACAGATTTTTGCTACAGGGTAAAATACATTGCTAACATGAAGGTTTACTTCGTTCCCGAGGCGCAGATTATTCATTTGGGTGGGATGTCCTACAAAACACTCCGGAAGTATCAGATTCAGCTGCAATATTCGAGCTATAATAAATTCTTAACAAAACACTATGGACCAATTTACTCGTTTTGTACCCGAGTACTTTATGCATGGCAGCATTTTGTTTTTATGGTGGTGAGGTATCTGAAGTATCTTCTTGCTTCAAGCGACAAGAAAGCGGAAAAGAAGAATTATTGGTTAAATTCGTGGTATGTTGTTCGCTACAGCCTTGCACCAAATGAGCAACTGACTGGCTGATGAAAATCCTCATTGTCTCTCCTTATGTTCCACATCCGCAATGCGGTCACGGCGGTGGTGTGTTTATCTATGGAATAATCGAGCATCTCTTGCCCCGTCATGAGGTCACATTAGTCTCATTTTGTGATAAGAAAGAACTTGTTCTATCAAGGGACCTGCTAAAGCTTCCCTTA
>DASRUF010000264.1:0-2539 GCA_035655575.1 Bacteroidota bacterium
ACTGGAGGTAGTGAAGGGGCATGATGGATTATTCATAGCTGAGCCGGGTGAGCCATCATCGTTCGCAGAGAAGATTTTAGAAATGATGGCCTATGCTCAGAATACTCCAACTCATTCTCCCGATGCCGCTAAGTTTTCTTCGATCTCGTGGTCACGTTCTGCGCGGCGGTTTGAGAAGGTATCTCTTTCTATCTTCAATGCAGAAGGCATCACCGATTAAATCGTATGTCAATGGGAATACCTGAAGTCACTTCACCGACAAATGTTGTGAAAAGACCAACGCCGACACCTCCATTCAAGCCCAATAATGTTGCAAAATACTACAACATCGTTCGAGAAATGGCAATTACTGATTTTCGACTGAAGTATCATGATTCTGCGCTTGGATATATCTGGACGATGTTGAATCCCCTCCTCATGTTCGGCGTTTATTATTTCGTGTTCACGAAGATATTCCCCAGCAAAATACCGAATTATCCTCTATTCCTCCTCATTGGAATATTTTCGTACGCTTTTTTTCAGGATTGCACATTTAGTGCCATGAATGCGCTGGCAGGGAAAGCAGGAATCATGAAAAAAATTTACTTTCCAAAAACTATTATAATCATTGCTTCGTCGATTACCTGTACGTTTTCATTTATCATTAATTTAATAGCTCTTTTTGCCCTTATTGTATTTGTTAAAGGCATTTCATCTTTGGTGTTTCTCATTCCCATTGCAATTCTCTGTATGATATTGTTTTCCACTGGGATTGGTTTTTTTCTCGGCGCGATGTATGCGTATTTCCGAGATATGGCACAAATATGGGGGGTTCTTGTCCTTGTTCTGTTTTGGTTAAGCCCAATTGTTTTCGATGTAGAAACACTCCCAGAACAAATCTCAACATTCGTTTATCTCAATCCGTTAACGAGAATTATGGGTTTAATGCGTCATTATCTCCTTTACGATTTTTTTGATCCCCGTTTTCTTCTCATGACAATTTTCTACTCCCTCTTATCACTGTTGATCGGCTATTTCGTCTTCAAAAAACACGAGCACAAACTCTCGGAGTTGTTCTGATGATTCGGGTCGAAAATCTCTCAAAGGTTTTTCGTATTCCCCATGAGAGGAAAACAACGTTGTTTCATAATATCATTTCTCTCGCAACTCGGAGATATGAGTACGAAGAGTTTTATGCATTACAGAATATGAGTTTTGAGATTAGAGAAGGGGAATTTATAGGAATCATCGGGAGAAATGGCTCCGGCAAATCGACACTATTAAAAATAATCTCGAAGATCTATGAACCGACCTCTGGTAATGTCAACGTCCTTGCTGAAGTTTTTCCCCTGTTAGAATTGGGCGTCGGTTTTCAACCAGATTTTACTGTGCGCGATAATATTTACCTCTATGGCTCCCTGATCGGATTTTCAAGAAGAGAGATGAAGGGTAAGTTAGATGAGATCGTGGAGTTTGCTGAATTAACTCGTTTCGTGGATGCAAAGTTGCAAAAGTTATCGACGGGAATGCAGGTAAGACTCGGTTTTTCGATTGCAATTCAATCGAATGCCCCGATCATGATTGTCGATGAAGTGCTGGCTGTTGGTGATCTAGTCTTCGCCGAAAAATGTAGAAATATTTTTTGGAAATTTAAACGTGAGGGAAGAACCATAGTCTTTGTCAGTCATGATTTGGATTCAGTTCAACAATACTGTGACCGAGTGCTGCTCTTGGATGGTGGCGGGTTGATTAGCCAGGGTGAGCCATCTCAGATGATCAATATGTATAGGCAAAAAATTTTACAACTCGCTTGAATTGACTTTTTTATGACAACTCTCTATATTGCAGTAACGCAATATTCAAATACTTTGAAAATTTAACCTGTTTCCGTGGAGAAACTCATTCCACTGCCTTTTAAGAACTCGGAGAAGCCCATCGCAAAATATCGATTGAGATTTTGTAGCATACCCTTGATACCGTTCAGTTGAGCGAAACATTTACCTCTCTACGCACCGGAAGTAAACAAGAGAATATTCACAAAAGCATAGCTATCACTATATATGGTTAAACTCAAGGAACGGTACTGTACTTTGATTACAGTATGTGTCATTTGCTCAATACTTCCTGCGAGCGTTCTTGTTGCTCAAGTTACGTTGGAAAGAGACAAGACTAAAGTGGAGGACCTCGAGTCTTCGCTGCAAGACAAAATCCCTGCAGGTGTTGTGCAACCTGCTGGTGTAGCCCTTGAATCGGCAATCGATCCAGAAAAATATTTTATAGGTCCATCTGATGCGATTGCGGTGAATATTTGGACGAACCCACCGCTGAATTTTCTTCTTACAGTCACTCCCGAAGGAACGCTGATCATTCCGACCATTGGGGAAATATTCATTACTGATATCACACTAACGAAAGCGAAAGAGAGGATTATTAAAGAAATACGGAAGAAATACACGACGGGGACTATTTCCGCAACGCTTGTAAGACCGCGGCCAATAGTCGTTCTCGTTACTGGGAACGTCGAATCTCCGGGGAGATTTACGTTAACTTCCGTTGATCG
>DASRUF010000265.1:0-2820 GCA_035655575.1 Bacteroidota bacterium
TACCCGTAAATCCGCTTGGCTCAAACCGCATGTGTGAGAATTTCTCAACTAACACACGAAGCGGCACACCATACTGCAGCGCCATCGATACCGAGGTTGCAAATGCATCCATCAATCCTGAGATTGTGGAGCCCTCCTTTGACATTGTGATAAAGATTTCGCCCGGTGTCCCATCTTCATACAAACCAGCAGTGATATACCCCTCATGACCGGCAATTGAAAATTTATGGGTAATCGCCTGTCGTTCATCGGGTAACCTTCTTCGGACTGCTTTTCGTTTTATCTTCCCGGTAATTTGATCGAGGCTTGTGTTGAGCGGCTGGGTACGTTTGCAGCCGTCCCGATAAATTGCAATCGATTTTAAGCCAAGTCTCCACGCCTCCAAATACGCATTTGCGATATCGTCGGCGGTTACATTTGTTGGCATATTTACGGTTTTCGATATCGCACCTGAAATGTACGGCTGGACAGCAGACATCATTTTGATATGACCCATATATTGAATCGAGCGTTCGCCCTTGGAAGGCTTGAATGCACAATCAAAGACCGGAAGATGTTCCTCTTTCAGATGTGGAGCGCCTTCAATCGTATCATTCTTTTCGATATATGCCATGATGTGTTCGATTTGTTCATCGATGTATCCAAGCTTTTTCAATGAAAGAGGTACTGTGTTGTTCACGATTTTTATTAATCCACCACCAACGAGCTTCTTGTACTTTACGAGGGCAATATCTGGTTCAACGCCGGTCGTATCGCAATCCATCATAAAACCTATGGTACCAGTGGGTGCAAGAACTGTCGCCTGCGAATTTCGGATACCATATTCACGGCCCTGGGCATAGGCATCATCCCAAACTTTTCGTGCGGCGGTGAGTAGATCGCTCGGCACATAACGATCCTCAATTTTATCGGCTGCAAGACCATGCATTTTGAGTACTCGAAGCATCGGTTCTCGATTTTTTGAAAATCCTTTGAAGGGTCCGAGTTCTCGTGCGATGAGTGCCGATTGTTTATAGGCTTGTCCGCACATTAACGCGGTGACTGCTGCCGAATATGATCGACCTTCTTCGCTATCATAGGGAAGCCCTCTTGACATCAAAAGTGCACCGAGGTTTGCATAGCCCAATCCTAAGGGACGGAAATCGTAGCTATTCTGTGTAATTTTTGAAGTTGGATAGCTGGCGTTATCCACTTCGATTTCTTGTGCAGTAATGGTAATTGAAACTGCGTGACAGAAAGATTCAATATCGAACTCACTATCTTCAGTACGGAATTTCATCAAGTTGAGTGAAGCGAGATTACATGCTGTGTCATCAAGAAACATATACTCACTACATGGATTAGAGGAATTGATCGGCGCTGTATTTGGACATGTGTGCCAATTATTAATTGTGGTGTGAAACTGCATCCCCGGGTCACCTGATATCCAAGCCGCCTCCACAATTTCCTTCATGAGATCGCGCGCACGATATTTATCCACAACATGGTTACTGCGGACCGATTTTGTTGTCCATTCTTTATCTTCCAAAACAGCTCTCATAAATTCGTCAGTTGCCCGAACAGAGTGATTCGCATTTTGATACGATATAGAATCATACGCTCCGCCACGGACATTGAATCCACCATCGTAACCAGCGTCGATCAATGCCCAAGCTTTTTTCTCCTCTTCTGATTTACATCGAATAAAATCGAGAATATCAGGATGTTCAGCGTTTAAAATTACCATCTTAGCGGCTCGCCGCGTTTTCCCACCCGATTTTATTACGCCAGCAAAAGCATCGTAACCTTTCATGAAAGAAACAGGTCCCGATGCCGTACCGCCACCTGAGAGTTGTTCCTTTGACGATCGGAGTGTGGAAAGATTTGAACCCGTTCCTGATCCCCATTTGAACAATAACCCTTCTGTTTTAGCGAGATCAAGAATAGAGTCCATCCTGTCTTCGACGGAGTTGATAAAACATGCTGAACATTGCGGGCGTTCCTCGATTCCACAGTTGAACCAGACAGGACTGTTGAATGCCATATATTGGTTCATGAGTAAAAAAGTAAGCTCTGCGTAAAATGTTTCTGCATCCTCATCCGAACTAAAGTAATTTCCTTTTTGTCCCCAATCCGTTATTGTTTTGGCAACGCGATCGATCAGTTGTTTTACACTATGTTCACGTTCTGGGGTACCGAGCTTACCATGGAAATATTTCGATGCAACGATGTTGGTGGCAGTCGCTGACCAAGATTTGGGGACTTCCACATTTTTTTGTTCGAAGATTACCTCACCCTTTTCATTATTGATAGCTGCGGTGCGAAGTTCCCACTCAACCGTATCGAATGGATGAATACCCTTTTTAGTGTAGAATCTTCTAAAGGTTAGGCCATGTCTCTGTTGAGTTGTTTCCGATTTAGTTGTTGCGGATGAATCAACGGTGGCTTTTCCATCCGATAATGTCATTTCTTCGCTTCGCATTCAAATAGCTCCTTTGATTTTAATTCCTGATAACGTCGTGATATTTCAGGGCAGAACAATGTTTAATTAAGAGCGGGGGTGCTTGAGATGAGTTTTTTGGCAAAATGTAAAGAAATCCCATATTCCTATAATTTGTCCCCGTGAGGTTGATTTTGATTGGTTTGAAATATATGGAGTTGCGAGTAAGAAGTCAAGTGAAAAGTTATAAAAATTTTCTGACCCATATGTTTTACTTGACAAAGTGCAAATGATAAGTTTATGATGGTTAAATATCACAAAGACTTCTTCGTGTGATAATTGTCAAACGACGGTAGCCAAAGTAATCGCTCTTAAGACCGGAAGCGATTTTGAATTTTTTG
>DASRUF010000266.1:0-2412 GCA_035655575.1 Bacteroidota bacterium
ATATTGTTCTCTATAAGAAGGAGGGACGTGAGTTACAGACACTTTCACAGTGTGATGTAATAAAATTCTTTCGCCACCTGACGGAAGATTTGGATAAAATGGCAGTTGGTATGAGTATGATCGAGCTGGTTGCGATTGTTGCTCATGAACAGGAAGAAAATTCCATCTTATTTAAGCTCCTTGTTGATTCACTCAGCGCACTGAATACTGCAACCAAGAATCCACAGAACTTGTTCTATTATTTTGAAATTCGTTTATCAGAAATATTAGGATTCCAGCCAAAATTTGATAAGTGTATATCTTGCCGCTCTATCCTGCTTGCCGAAAAAGATGTTCAGCCCGCCTTCCGTCCCGCTTTGCGGGATGCGGCGGACAGGCAGGCAAGTATATTGTCGAGCAACGGAAGTGGGCGAACGATTCAATTTCATTTACCGAAAGGTGGACCATTGTGCCGCCAATGCGTTAGACGGCAGGGTGAACAAATGACCTTATCATTTGCGGTTTTCAGGACTTTGTTACAAATGACGGGGACGATGAACGTTGATCAGGTACAGGATATTACCGTTGATAAATCATCAGCGAAAGAAATAGAACGTTTTCTCTGGCAATATCTCCAATATCATGTTTCCGGAATGCGTGAATTAAGATCAAAGGGAGTTTTTTCAAAAATATTGCAAGCATCTTGATACAAGGGAATTTTCACATTGAGAATTTCGTTCATTGCTTGTAGTTAATCCCCTTATTGCAACAAATTCAATAAAAAACAGTATATAGTAAATGTATTATAATAACAAACATCATAATGATTTAAGGAGAACAAAATGTCGAAAAAATCTGTTCTTGCTGCAGTATTTTTAATATTCATTGGTATCATTTTCGGGGCTGTACTCGTCTCGAATTTTCAAAACGGCGTAGAGTTTGGTTTTGCAGGTGATCCGCAAGTCAAGTTAGGCGCACCCTCACAGATCAAGAAAACATCCACCGATACAAAGAAATTGAGTCAGGGGTTTATTGAGGTCAGCAAGGCTGTGACGCCCACTGTTGTGAGTATTAATGTTGTAACAAAAGTAAAAGGTAAATCTAAGCAATTAGACGAATTCTTCCATTTCTTTGGTCCCGATTTTAAATTTCCTCAACCGCAGCCACAGCAGGGCGCCGGATCGGGAGTCATTATTAGTCCCGATGGCTATATCATGACAAATAACCATGTCGTTGCAGATGCTGATGAAAACGCAGTTGAGGTAATCTTCAACGATAATCGCCGAATGAAAGCGAAGATTATCGGAACCGATCCTTCTACAGACCTTGCAATCATCAAAGTTGAAGCAAAAGATTTGCCAACGGCGGCGTTTGGGGATTCCGACCAGCTCGAAGTAGGTGAATGGGTTGTTGCGGTCGGAAATCCACTCGGGTTACAATCGACCGTTACGGCCGGAATCATCAGTGCAATTGGGCGCGGAAATATCGGTGTAATTCGAGACTCTTATGGAATCGAAAACTTCATCCAGACCGATGCGGCTATTAATCCGGGGAATAGCGGTGGACCCCTTGTCAATCTCGGCGGGGAGATCGTTGGAATTAACTCAGCGATAGCAACAACGAACGCACGTTACCAAGGGTATAGTTTTGCCATTCCCATCAATCTTGTTCGATCAGTAGCTGAAGATATTATACAATATGGGAAAGTACGGCGTGGGTACATCGGAGTACAAATCGGACAAGTCGATGAGACAACTGCGAAAGCTTTAGGAATGAAGGAGGCAAAAGGTGTCTTGGTTCAAAGTCTCGTTGAGGGTGGTGCTGGTGAAATCGCCGGTCTAAAGGACGGTGATGTCATTCTCACTGTCGATGGTAAAGATATGAATGCACCGAACCAATTACAAAGTTACATTGCCCGGAAGCATCCCGGAGATGAGGTGGTGTTAAAAGTTTTTCGTGATGGTAAGACCATTGAGAAAAAGGTCGCACTCCGTTCACGAAAAGAAGAAGCGTTGATCGCGCGAAATACGGAACAAGATTCCGATGAGGGGGAAAGTGATCGTGAGTCAGCCGCAAATACTGTTTCCTTCGATGGACTTGGTCTTACGGTGCGCTCATTGACCTCGAAGGAGAAGAAAGAATCCGGTGTTGAAAACGGTGTTCTCGTTACTGACGTAAAGCAGTTCAGTGAAGCGTTCAATCGGGGAGTTCAAGAGGGAGATGTGATTCTTGAAGTCGATAAAAAAGATGTTTACTCTCCAAAGGACGTTCGATCTGTGATTGAGAAGAAAAAAAGCGGTGATGCCGCACTCCTCCGAGTTAAGAAAGGAAATGGCTCGACGGTATTAATTGCTGTTCAGGCTCACGAATAAAATCGATCTACTCATAATTTCTGATAAGCCTCCTCGATGAAAATTCGATGGAGGCTTTTTT
>DASRUF010000267.1:0-8100 GCA_035655575.1 Bacteroidota bacterium
TGTCAAAACAACATTTGGAGCAACAACAGATATAGAAGGCCGATATACAATTCTCAACATCCCACCGGGAATACACAGCTTACGTGCCTCGTTAGTTGGTTACAACCCTATAACGATCAATGAAGTTAAAGTCTCGATCGATCTCACCACTGAACAAAATTTCGACCTCACAGAAGTTGTGTTGGAACAGCAGGAAGTTGTCATCACTGCCGAGCGCCCCCTGATTCAAAAGGATATTACTGCCTCTACAGCAATTGTTGGTAAAGAATTAATTAAGGAACTCGCCGTGACTGAGGTTCGTGATATCATCCAACTTCAAGCAGGAATGGTCTCCTCCGGTGGTGACTTACATCTACGAGGAGGAAGAAAAGGGCAGATCGCATTTCAGGTCGATGGTGTACCGGTTACCGATGCATATGATGGAAGCAATACTATTGATATTGGTGCGAATGTTATTCAAGAGTTACAAGTTGTTAGCGGTGCATTTAATGCGGAGTATGGTCAGGCGATGTCGGGTATTGTAAACATTGTTACGAAAGATGGCGATAATACTCTCGCTGGAACATTTCAGACATACAGCGGCGCATACCTTTCGAGGAAGGATGACATTTTCTGGAACATCAAGAAAGTCGATCCAGTAGCCATTAAAAGCTTTGAGGGTTCGTTAAGCGGTCCTGTCATCGAAGATAAGTTGTTTTTCTTTCTCAACAGTCGTTACTATTATAATACTGGACATCTCTATGGAAAGAGAGTATTCTTAACAACTGATCGATCAAGAGAAGATCCTTCTTCGGTTGGCTCAAATTTTATAATCACACAGAATGGGGATGGCTCGTTCGTTTCGATGAACTCGAACAAACGCGCCTATGCCCAAGGGAAACTGACATATCGTTTGATGAATGATCTTAAGCTTACGAATAACTATATCTACGATTATCAGAACTATCAAGATTTCGATGCTGGAGTGCGTATGACTCCAGATAATAATTTACAAAGATTCCGAAACACACATACAAATATTTTCAGTATCAATCATGTTCTCTCTCCAGCGAGTTTTTACACTTTAAGTTTTTCCTACTTGCGAAAAGGGTATGAGCATTTCTTGTTTGAAGATATTTATACGGGAGATACAACTCGCCCAACCTTATATGTTGATAACAGTTTAAAACAAAATCCTCCATATAGTTTCGATATCGGTGGAACAAATACAAATCGTTTTAAGCGAGCTACGACGACACTCTCGGTAAAACTTGATTGGACAACTCAAGCTAATACAGAAATTGCCCTCCAATGGGGTGGAGAAATTAAACGACATGAGATCTTTTTCCAAAACATCAACCTTGTGCCGATGCTCGATCAAAGCGGTCAGAAAGTAAGCCCGTTTAATGTCATTAATCCCCCAATTACGTCACCGGATTATGATGAGTATAATCACAAGCCCGTCGAGGCAGCGTTATATTTGCAATCGAAGTTTGAAGCATTCCACATAATTTTTAATGCGGGAGTACGATTCGATGTGCTCAATCCCGATGGTGTTATACTGAATGATCCAACGGATCCAAATATCAATTCGCCGTTGAAACCTGAAAACCAGTTTTTCGATTTAAATGGAAATGGTGTGCTCGATACGGCATTAGGCGAGCAACGAAAAACAATTTCTGATCGACTTGGATACTGGTATCGCGACGCATCGACAAAATATCAACTAAGTCCTCGTCTTGGGTTGGCATTCCCGATCAGTGCGGGTGGGGTCGTTCATTTTTCGTATGGACATTTCTTCCAACTTCCCGGTTATGAATTACTCTATACAAATCCAGCGTTTAAACTGGGCATCGGGTCTGGGAATCAAGGATTGTTTGGCAATGCTGATCTCAAACCTCAGAAAACGATTAAAGGGGAGATCGGAATTAAGCAGCAGCTCTCGGAAGATATTGCCGCTGACGTGACTGTTTTCTTTGAAGATTTTCGTGATCTGACAGGAACGCAGACGGAAGATATCCTTGTCTTTGGTCGAGATCGAAGTTATAGTAAATACACAAATTCAGATTTTGGAATGTCGAAAGGAGTTGTGGTGAAACTCGAAAAACGATTCACCGAAGGATTGGCGGCGACGCTTGATTACACATATTCTGTTACGGAGGGAAACGGATCAAATCCAACCGACGCACGAAATGCAGTGCTCGGCGGTGCAGCTCCTGAAACTTTTATCGCTCCATTGGATTGGGATCAACGACATACGATGAACCTTATTGTTGCTTATACAAAACCACACTCGTACGGATGTTCTATCATCGGAAATTTTTATGCGGGTCAACCTTACACTCCGGCAGTGAACAAAAATAGTAGTGTTAAACAGAATGCGTTCCCAAGGAACAGCTCTTACAAACCAAATATTTTTAATGTCGATATTAGGGCGAATAAAGATTTTTCAATCGGTAATATCACGTATTCATTGTTTCTCCGCGTCTTCAATCTTCTCGATCTAAACAATCCACGAACAGTCTATGCAAATTCAGGCGATCCATTGTTCAGTTTCGATAAGTTAGATGCTGAAAATATTAATCCAAAACTCTATTACAATACCCTTGATGAGCTTTATACAAATCCTGGCTATTTCTCCGAACCGAGACGAGTTGAGCTTGGCATGTCGATAACATTTTGAAAATGTGGTTTGACAATATGAAGTTATATTCCAAAATATTCGTTGTTGTTGTCATATTCCTTGCTGATGTTTATGCTCAAAACTCTGATCCAACTCTACGGAGGATAGGATTTCATACTGGGAATCGGGTAGGGATTTCATTTTATAACGATGGGCAAGTTGCAGGATTCAGCGCCGGAACAGATATCCGTGGAGAATGGCCCCTCGGCTCGGGTGAAAATTATATTGGTGATTGTATTCCTCTTATTGGAGTTGAATTCATGAACTCCCGTGCAGAGACCTTACATTCAGTTGCAATATCACGAGGACCGAGGAATGGGCAAGCGAGAGAGAGACACCCCGTAAACGGCTATTTTTGGGGATGGAATCCAAAACCTGGATACTTAAATCCCAATCAACAATCCATTGCTATGAGTCATCTTCCCGAATCCTGGCCCATTAGTGGTTGGAAAGATCACTCAGATTGGGTTGATCAAAATGGCGTGACGCAATGGAATGGATATTTCGGTCGGGGAATAGTGAACGCGGATCAGGAGAGCTATTTCGTTGCTGACGATCAATGGGATGACGAGTTCAATAGTTATTTCAAACCTAATAGAAATGACTCTACTCGAAATGGTATGGGTTTGGAGATGGCTGTTCGGGGATTTCAATGGTCAAATTTTCTTGCAGAGGATGTGATCTTCTGGCTTTATGATATCAAAAATGTTTCAACGACCACCTATCGAAAATCAGTTTTTGGAACAGTAGTTGGAACTTTGGCTGGGGGGGATGGTGATAGTCAGGACGATCTTGGCTACTTCGATATCGATGAATGGATAACGTATTCTTGGGACAGTGACGGCAGGGGAAACAAGGGGCAGAAAGTAGGTTATGTTGGTTATGCTTTTCTTGAATCTCCCGGAAATCCATTTGATGGAATTGATAACGATGATGACTCACCAAATACTAACTCACCGAAGTTTGTAAACAGCGATTTTGATTCCGTTGTTTATATTGCGGGTAACCGAATTGTTTTAATCGACTCAGTGACGTACGAGCGTACGCTATACACTATTCAAGGTCCGCGTGATACAGTGTACACGCTCGGTCAACAATATATCATCGTAGCAGGAGTAACGAAGTTCAGCGAGGGGCGTATCGATCGTATCGTCAATGGTGTATCGATCCCCAATCCATCTGCATACGATGGCCTTGACAATGATCTCGATGGTTTGATAGATGAGAATCAGGCTATTCACCTCGAAACGCGACAGCGAAAAGGATTACCCGGCTTGCGATTTAAGAACTATCGAACTGGTGCCGGAGTAAATGATCCGTTGATCGATGAGAAAAGGGATAACGATGCAGGTTCTTTGGTTTCGAGCTGGCAGCGTACAAGTGAGGGCACTGTTCAATTGGTAAGTCATTGGTCGGGAGATGAAGACGCAGACTGGGATCCTAATGTCGATGATGTTGGTTCGGATGGAGTAGGACCGAATGATGATGGTTATCTCGGTCCCGATGCTGATGGGACGGAAAACAATGGAAGACCCGATCAGGGTGAGCCTAATTTTGGGAAAACCGATCCTGATGAATCCGATCAAATTGGATTAACGAGTTTTAACTTTTTCAATCTTAACGCCGCACCTGATCTCAGCAATGATGAATTGGTTTGGTCACGAATGACGCCTGGTCGATTCGATATTATTCCTCCTGTCCCACAAGACGGGGATTTTATTTACGCTTCGGGGTATTTCCCCTTACGACCATCGCAGATCGAGCGATTTTCTGTTGCACTCTTGTTCGGTGAGAATTACGAGGATATCCTGAGGAATAAAACTGTCGTTCAACAGATTTATAATGCAGGATATAAATTTCCCCAACCTCCTCGAAAACCAAAAGTTCGTCTCACGGAAAGAGATGGAAATGTTGTGATTTATTGGGATGGTGATCTTACAGAAAACTCGAAAGATTTCATTACGAAACGAAAAGACTTCCAGGGCTATAAGATTTATCGTGCTACAGATGCTGGATTTCAAGATGCTCGTACAATTACTAACGCACTGGGTGTGTTTTCATTCGATAAACCGATTGTACAATTCGATCTTAAGGATTCAATTGATGGATTTTTTCAACCATCACGTGAGCTTTTATATCAAGTTGGTGGGACAACGTTTTATTTAGGCTCCAATACTGGAACCGTGAACACCTTCATCGATTCTACAGTTGTACCCGGTGTACGGTATTATTATGCCGTTTGTGCATATGACAATGGTGATGAAAAATTGGGTATTTTCCCCGCTGAAAATTCTAAATTTATTTTCCGAACGAGTACGGGTGAAATCATCACCGATGATAATACCGGTTTTATTACGCCCAGCAGAAGACCAATTGGTTATGTTGACGCGAATTCGTCTAATGTGGAAAAACTTCCTAATTTCAGAGGAACAGGTTCTGCATGGGTGGAGATCGTAGATGATAAAGCCATAGAAGATGGACATACATACAAAATTATTTTTGAAGATTCCGCACTTCAGGGATACACGAAAAATTGGACACTCATTGACGTTACAAATTCCAGTGTCACTGGAGACGATACCCTGATCACTCGGGAGCCGATCTTTTATGGAAATACACCGATTGTCCATGGTATGAGAGTACAAATGCTCAATCATAATGAGATTGTAAGAGATACAGTGAGATCTGGATATTCGGGGATTACGTCTTCTCCTCCGCCTGCATATACCCTTACACCATTTTTCTGGACAGCATCAGGACCTGGTGTGGCGTATAATGGAATCAAGACTCCAGATGATTATGAAATTGAATTTTCAAATTCTATTGTTGACACATCTGTCGCCGATACTCTCTTTCCACCCACTCCGTCGAATACCATCCCGGCGAAGCCGATAACGTTTAGGGTGAAGAATCTTTCGACAAATCAATACCTCAACGTCGTGTATTTTAAAACGGGAACAGTGGGCACAATTCACAATATTTATTTTAAGGAAAAAATCGATTCGGTAGTCTACAGAACATGGAGAGTAAACATTTTGTATAATACCGCCAATGCACCTATTGAACAGAATGGAACGTTAAGGATTGCTACCTTAAAGCCGTTCAGTAGAAATGATGGTTTTCAATTCACTCTCCGAGGAGCAAAAATTAATTCTGATAAGGCGAAACAGGAATTGGATAAAGTGAAAGTTGTTCCCAATCCTTATGTTGTGACGCATGAGGGTGAGCCTCGACTCTTGAGTACCCAGACAAGTGGCAGGGGTGAACGAAATATCAGATTTACTCATGTGCCACCCGGCTCGAAGATTTCCATCTTCACTATTCGAGGAGAATTGGTTAAATCACTTCGACATGATGATCTCTATTCGGGAGATGTTTTTTGGAATTTGCGGACGGAAGAAAATTTAGACGCGGCGTATGGTGTCTATATTTTTGTTCTTGAAGCAGAAAATATTGGAACGAAGACTGGCAGATTTGCTTTGATAAAGTAACTGATGTTACGCATGCATGATTCTACATTTGCGGTATATGTTTCCTCTATGCGATTTGGTCTATTAACCTCTCCTCTTGATAGGGTGAGGTATTTATGAAACTCGGTAATTAATTCTATATGTTCAGAAATCTTATATCGATCTCCGCAATTGTTGTATCAGTTGCAATGAGCCAAACGAAAGTTGGCTCAACTGCAGCACCATTCCTTACTATGGGAATTGGTCCGAGAGCAATTGCGATGGGTGGGGCATTTGTTGCAACCGCCGATGATATTACGGCGCTCTACTGGAACCCCGCTGGAGCCGCTCGTATGGGGACGAACTCCGCTCTGTTTTCTCATACTCGGTGGTTCGCAGACATTACGTATAACTGGGTAGGGGTATTAGTCTCTTTGGATCAGCTTGGAACAGTCGGACTCAGTCTGACGTATCTCGATTATGGAGAGATGGAAGTTACAACACTCAGAGAACAAGAAGGAACTGGTGAATTCTTTTCTGCTCATGATCTCTCAGCCTCGTTAACGTACGCTTATAATTTAACCGATCGTTTCTCTTTAGGCGGTAATATAAAGTATATCAGCCAGAAAATTTGGAACACTTCGGCTGACGCTATTGCAATTGACCTGGGAACACTTTTTCATTCTGAAATTTCTGGGTTAAGAATTGGCGCAACGATTTCAAATTTCGGAACGAACATGCAATTGGATGGGAAAGACCTCTTTGTGCTCCATGATATCAATTCCATCATCAGTGGAAATAATGATCAGATACTTTCTAAATTACGGACAGACGCGTATCCACTTCCTCTCATGTTTAGAATTGGATTAGCAAAGGATGTCGCTCTTAGTTCAACCAACCGTATTACCGTTGGTGTCGATGCGCAGCATCCAAACGATAATGAGGAATCCTTGAATGCCGGAATTGAATATATCTTTAACAACATTCTTTCGCTGAGGGCAGGTTATAAATCCCTCTTTTCGACCAATGCTGAGGAAGGAATAACGTTGGGACTCGGCATAAAGCATCGATTTTCATCAAATTTTCTCATAAATGTTGATTACGCCTACCAGGACTATGGGGTGCTCGATTTCACACAACATATTGCCGTTGGTGTAATTTTTTAGTATTTAGCTTGTACTTTTAAAAAAATATTCTGTATATTTGGTTAAATAATTAATCATCAACAATAGAAGGGAGATTCGCTATGAAATTTTTTACAACAATCGTGCTCATGCTTCTTGTTCTAAGCATCGGTTACGCTCAGACTGTTGAATTTCGCGTGAACATGAAGTTTCAGATGAAAAATGAAAAATTTGATAAAACTGCTGATTCGGTCTACGTCCGTGGTACGTTTAACAGTTTGGGATTAACCGATCTTATGGCTGACTCCGATGGAGATTCTATCTACAGTGTAACGCTTGCGCCTGGAAATGTTGGTGATACTATCGAATTTAAATTTTTCTTCCGTGATGTGAGTGAAGCCGCAGACAGATGGGAGAGCGATCCAGCACGAATGCATATCCTAACCGCTGGTACGAGCGTATACGAAGATTATTACAATCGAGATAGTGTATACCGACCCCCGGCCGATATTGTCGTGACATTTTCATGCAACATGGAATTAGAACGACTTTCGGGACGATTTGATCCTGGCACAGACACAGTCTCTGTAAATGGAACTTTTAATGGCTGGACTGCTAAGCACGACATACTTACTCCTAATCCATTGAACGCGGATTTATATGAAGCAGAGGTGACCATTCGCGTTGGTGTTGGAGAGAAGATTAATTTCAAATTCTGGTATACCGATAACAATTGGGAAAGTGTCAGCGATCGCGAGTACACATTTACGCAAACGGACATGGATAGTCTAAAGGCATCTTTCAGTGCTTCATTTAACAATGGCACACTAGAAACTGTAATAAATCAACCATGTATCATCAAGTT
>DASRUF010000268.1:0-7856 GCA_035655575.1 Bacteroidota bacterium
TTTCCGGCAAGGAATCGACTTAATGT
This sequence comes from Bacteroidota bacterium, assembly GCA_035655575.1. GTDB lineage: Bacteria > Bacteroidota > Ignavibacteria > UBA10030 > SZUA-254 > DASRUF01. The sequence goes on from DASRUF010000268.1 coordinate 27, forward strand.
ATATTGTGAACGAGATATATCTTGAAAATCATCAATTAAGAAAAACCTGATTCGGTCCTGATGCCACGTTAAAATATTCTTAGCATTGGCAAACATTTCAATAGATTTCAGAACCAAATCATCCAAATCCATAGCATTGCATTGTTTCAATCTCTTTTGATATTCATCGAAAATCTGAGTAGTACATTGAGCATATAAATCAGATGTATGATCAAAATATTCCTCCGCAGCTATAACCTGATTCTTCATTGAACTGATGCGAGATAGAATTTCTTGTGGAGCAAACTGTTGAATTGAAATACCCAATGATTTCATAATGCTCTTGATGAGGTTGATGCTATCAACTGTGTCATATAGAGAAAAATTACTTCGATACCCTACCGCTTCTGCATTCTTTCGAAGAACTCGAGCAAAAATGGTGTGAAATGTTCCAATGCAAAGATTCTTGTTTTTTTCTCCAACAAGATGAAAAACATTATTCTTCATTTCATCGGCTGTTTTATTCGTGCGCAATACAGCCATGATCTGAGACGTGCATACTCCAAGTTGAAGAAGATGGGCAATGCGGTGTGCGAGAACGCGAGTCTTACCACAACCTGGTCCACCTAATACCATCGTGGGACCATTAGGTGCTTGTACTGCATCACGCTGTTGTGAATTCAATTCGTTAATACTGAACATCGTCTTAATATCTAATTTTGTTTAGCATGAATAAAATTTCTTTTGATTCATTAAATAAATATTTCTCGTTGTTAGATATTCTCGGTTCCAAGCTGTTCGAGGCGCATCAATGAGGAAATCATCCTGATTGTTAACTCATATTTATGATTAGAATGGATGGAATAGATTGCCTCCTCATACATGACAGATGAAAATTTTCTGAAAGATGATACTACAAAATGATAGCACCTTCTAATCGTAATAAAAACTCTTTCGTTTTAATACCACACGAATACCCAACAAGCGTACCATTAGAACCAAGAACACGATGGCAGGGAATAATGATAGGCAGTGGATTAGCGCTATTTGCTCTGCCGACCGCTTGGAATGCTTTTGGCGCCGACACTCTCTTTGCTAGGGTTTTATACGTGATCGTTGTACCGTATGGAATTCTCATGAGTTCTTTCCAGACACGGATTTGAAAAGGAGTACCGAATAGATCAATCGGACAGGTAAATTTTGCCAGCTTACCATTGAAATACCGAGTAAACTGATCAATAATATCTTTATTCCGATACCTATTATCTCGAACACTTTCAGAATCGAAGTGTTGCGCCAACCAATTAAAGAAGTCTTTTCTTGATTCCCTTGGAACGCTGATTTTACACACACCATTTTCAGTTGAAGCGATATAAATACGCCCGATCCGAGAATCAAAGGATGTACAATATACCTTTGTAGTTAGTTTAGTAGAAGTCTCGTTATTTTTTTCCTGATCTGACTTTATTTTTCTTCTCAGGTCGCTTCCAAGTCTAACAGAATCAATAGCTGTAATCACATCATGCATAGAATTTTTGTGGTGAATTCTTTCATCGAATCATCTGGAGATAACAACTATTTATTTTTTAATAATAGTTTGAACAATGAATCGAAATGTTATTCTTCCCCCAGCAGTTTCCATTAAAATATTCTTAAGAAAATATTTTTGGTGAGTCAATAATTAGATCCTCAACCTAGACTATTAATGCGCTGTAAAAATAAAAATTAACTCACACAAAAGCAAGATAAAAATTGAATTCTGAAAAACTTTTTTTAGTTCAATGATGTTCAACGCAGCGTCATAAGCGAACAACCAATCTGCCGGAAAATATTCAATGTGAAACGCTGTGAAACTAAAGCAGCTACCACTTTTCATACAACATCAGGCAACATAAAAAACGGAAAAGGATAAATTTAAAAGAATGCTCTAACTTCCATTCTTGCTGTATGTAACGTTTTCAACGCAGTCTCATTCCTTCCTTCATAGGTAAAATTTGATTGTAAAAATTGTGTGATCCTGTATCCCAACCCTGTTCTCACCAGCCATGTCTTTCCTATCATCCTGCCCGAAGTGAGTTCATAAGGATAAAAATGTCCTTCTTTATTAATATTCAGTTCTTCCCGAATTATCTCGATTTTAAACTGACCCCTCTCCTCCAAGGAATAGACTAAACGAATTGCTTGATCATTCATATTAGCAATAGTAGTATCGAAATTAATAGCCTCCCCCAATCCTAATCTCAACCCTAATTCTAATGATTCACTCGGACGATAGGAGAGATCATAAATAAGACTCTGTGAAAAGATATGTCGTACTCGATTGCTCCATTGGGTCCCCATGAGAAGATCACTGGTATGTATTAAATCGATCTGGTTTGATATTTCTTTGATTAGTTGCAATCTAAGTCGAATTGATCGTTCACGATAATATAATCGCTCGGTTAGTAATGCATACTGTGTCAATCCTCGACGCTGAACGAATCTAAGTCGGAGTGAAACCTCTGGATTATTCTCTAAGAAATGAATATCCTGAGAAAAGTAATTACTGCCAAGTAACGTCGTTTGATCATTCATGAATCGGCTCAAATGAAGTAAATAAATCTGACGTTTATCAACTTCTGTGCTCTTCTCTTCGATTCTTACATAGGTCTCGGTAGAGAGAGTCGAAATTAACCTCCCGTACCAATTATTCTGTGTGAGTAGGCGCGATAAATTCCACCGCACACGTAAACTTGTTTTGAGATCAACGGTGGGTTCAAATTCATCGCTGGGAATGGTAAGAGCGATGAAATCCGCATCAAATCTACTGAGACGGAAATCAGGTGGATCGATGATATGGTTGCCGTTGATATCACCAAGATAAATATAGTTCCCCTGACCCTTCGGAACTTGCTGAAATATCCTCTCCAATTTTGCAGTTCGCTCAGTAGCTCCCTCATAAAAAAAATCACTCTCAAGACCTCTATTGAAAAGAACTGATCGGCTCTGCATTCTTACAAGAACCGTGTGAACATCCTTGTTGGTCTGAGAGGGTATATTAAATTTTCTCTGTTGAACAATGAAATCAACATTCGTTGAAAATAAACTCCATTTCTGAAGCTGCATTCCATAGCGTTGAGTTAGTGTTGAGGCAATCCGTTGAAAATTACCAAATCTTAGTGAATCATCCCATCGCCATCCGATCTCAGAGGTCAACGCAAGCTCATCTAACTTTCCCAGCACGATTCGCGGAATGATTTCGTCAAACCGAAAGCTCGCTTCATTTAATGTATCGGTCGTTGCATCAAAACTTTTTAAAACCTCTCCTTCATAACGAAGTGATGGATGAAATATTCCGAAAGAATGGTGCATGAATCCATGTTGTCTCGTCCATTTATCCGAAATACCTGAAAGAGCATTTCGATTTTTTATCAATTCTATGTCATAATCTATCTGGGGTAATCTTTCCGATAAAAAATGAACTGTGGCTGTATATCGATTTGATACAAAATGCTGATCACGATTCATTCGACCGATCCCACCTTGAAGAGACAACGACTTTACCGGCTGGTACAACAATGTTCCCTCTCGTATTTCTTCATCACTTCTTGATGAATCATCAAGATTCCACTTGCGGCTGAATTCAATTTCATTGATTCTTCCCATTGGAACAAATCGCCGATTGACAAAACGTTCTTTCAATTTCAAGTCCAACGAGCCAAAATCCTTCCCGCCCAATTGAAACGCCTGCGGATTATAGTGAATAAGTAGCGTTGCCGCAGATCCAACATTATCATCATCTCCAACATTAGAGAATAGATTGGCGTCAGAATTTGAGCGCGCGTATTCGCCCGTGATCGTCAGATTATCTCTAACCCGTGCATCAACTTCAAGATCGGCTAACGAATGAGACTCGGGAAAAGGCAAAAACCTGACTGGCGCGTAACTCCCCTGATTAATTCCAACGAACTGATAATGTGAAACTGATACTTTTTTATAATCTCCCTTTCCAAAACCTACAAAACTAAAATTAACAATATAAACTGCATTTACTGAATCCTCCGGGGTATACCTATAGATGGTTAAAACCGAATCAGAGCCAGGTGAGATTGAAATAACCGTATCTTTCTTCACATATTGACCTTTTCCAGGACCAATATATTCCACGCCGCTTTCAACCGCTTTCCTCCTTTCATCACCTGCCGCTTGCAACAACGAACGATCTGTATCATTAAGCGAAAGATCTATCGGCGAACTTTCATCATCCGCCTCTTTGAGTAAAATCAGATTGAGTGAGAAGCGGTCGTTGAAAAAATTAGTGCCATTGTTCAATGCAAGCATGTTACGATTGAACCGACGGTCTGTATATTCATAATCCACCACGATCCGCGAATACCTTGAAATTAAACGTCGAGGTGTGAATGTTATTTCACTACTTGCATAATCGATAACATAATCGTTAATCTCTCCGCGGGTCATCTCAACCCCATCAACAAAAACGCGTTCAGTACCAGCAATAATAAGGATATCACGCTCGTTATTAGCACCGAACAATCTGTAGGGACCCTGAACACCATCGACGCCCTGAAGTTGATTTGTCGAATATTTACCACGCGCTGAAGCACCAGAAAGTAAAATGGATCCCTGTATATTTTCAGTTTGATAATTGGCACCGCCTTTAGCTCCCTGGAGTTTTCGCTGATAGCCACCAAATTCATTGCCAGAAAATAGTAAATTAAAATCACCAAACGTTGCACTTAAATTTTTTCCTCGAAGCTCGATGAACACTTTATCAATTTCTTGCAATGTCTGAGTAGTTCCTTCAGGCTGAATCGGAGAGTTTTCATCCGTTAAAGCTGCGACGACTTCCACATCGTCAGAAATATTACCAGCCATCTGCATCCTAAAACCTGAGCTAAGCGAAAGATCACGGTTCGTGCCAATGGTAAATCCTCTCATAATGTTTCCACTTTTCTGAAGATTCGAATGAAAAAAATCATCGATAGAAAATTTTGAGGTAGGTTTTGATAGGGTAATGTGCTCTCCTGTCAAGGAATCTATTCTAACGAGGGGTTCTCGGTGCAGATATCTCGATTGAAAAGAAAACGGTAATGCTCGATACCGGACAATTAATCGATGCGTAGTGTTGAAATCGATCCCCGTTTCACCTAAACTCTTTGGTAGCAATATTATTTTCCCTGATCGAAAATCTATGTTATAATTTCGATCTCTCAAGAGTAATATTGAATCTACGGTAACGGAATCTGTGCCGATGAGTATGAATTCGTGTGGTAGGTAAACCACTGTATCAGTTGAGGTGATATCACGAACAAATAGATGGGAAGTACTGCCAGCTCGAACCGAATCGGACTGCTGAGCAGTTGATAATGTCGTAAGACCGATAATCATGATCATCGATCTTACTATTTGGAATGCAAGGATATTGATGGATCGCACTCAGGGGATAAATGAAAAAAAATTAATATCTTTGTTCCATCAGTCTCCTTTTAAAAAATTTGAATTTCGATTCATTGTAAGAAAATATTTTCAGATATCCAAAGAATTGGATCGCTCATCCTCATTTCGCTTTCATCGAGACTACTTGTCTGTGTTGATTTTCAGACCAGTGTTTACTATCTTTTGAACACGTTATCAATCAATTATCGTTAACAAATTCAAGATTGCACCATGCCCCTCGTTCCGCCCTATATCGATTCTCTCCAGCCTTACAAACCAGGTAAGTCAATCGACGAGGTAAAACGGGAGTTAGGGTTAACGAACATCATCAAATTAGCATCAAACGAAAACCCGTTAGGACCATCTCCCCGTGCAATACAAGAGATGAAAAAATACATCTCAGAGCTTCATTATTATCCCAACGCAGGCTACGATCTTCGTCTTGTTCTTGCAGAAAAATTTAACCTAAAGATCGATAACGTCATCACCGACAGCGGTGCAGAAGGAATCATGGCAAACATTATTCGGACATTTCTCTGTGACGATGACGAGGTTTTGACAACAGAGGCGGCTTTCATCGGATTTCAAGTTCTCGCTCGATCACGTGGCGTCAAGTATAATACGGTTCCGTATAAAAATTGGCATTACGACCTCCCCGCCCTTACTAACTCCATCAACGAGCGTACGAAGATTATATATTTAGCTAATCCAAACAACCCAACGGGTACAATCTTCACAAAGCAAGAATTTGATTCATTCTACAAACAAGTACCGGAGCGGGTTCTCATTATTTTAGATGAGGCATATTTTGAATATGCAGGTGTAAATCCCTCCTATCCCGATTCCATGCTCTATCGATATGATAACGTTATTACCTTACGTACCTTCTCAAAAATCTATGGCTTGGCGGGAATCCGTATCGGGTATGGATTTGCGCATGAGGAACTAATCAAAAATCTTTTAAAAGTGAAATTACCATTTGAACCGAATACCCTCGCGCAAGCAGCCGGCATCGGTGCTCTACAAGATCAAGAATTCTTGAGCCGTTCGCTTGAAGTCAATACACGAGGGATACAGTTTATGACAAAGACTTTACGAGAGCTTGGCATGCATGTTGTCCCTTCGGAGGCAAATTTCATCATGGTCGTCCGTGAAAGTGAAGAGGATGTGAATTTTATTTATCATGAGTTGCTTAAGGAAGGGGTGATTGTCAGACCACTCAAAGCATTTGGGCTTCCACATTGCATTCGTATTTCCATCGGAACTCACGAAGAAAATGAGATTCTCATCGAGAAGCTGAAAAAGGTTTTGGCAAAAGCTTATGTGTGAGTGGACTATAAACCTCGGTGATGCAACATGAGACCCCTAGATACATCACCAGAGGCATATAAAATCCAGATCGATATCTTTCGAGCGATGACGCCGGAACAACGATTACAATTGGCAATTGATTTAGCTCAGACGTGTAGGAAGCTCCTCTTTGAAGGAGTACATCAGCGACATCCGGAGTACAAGGAAGAAGATATTAAACTTGCTGCCATTCGTCTGCAGATAGGCGATGAATTGTTTTGTAAAGCATATCCCCATGCACGACATATTCTCCCATGATTCCCGAAGAGGTACTACATATTGTTCTCGAAAAGTTAGACGAGAATGGAATCACGTACATGGTAGCTGGTTCATTCGCAAGTAATTTGCATGGTGTCCCGCGTGCTTCACAAGATGCGGACGTGATCATCGAAAGTGATAAGCGATCTCTTGAACGGTTTATTGATGCGTTACAAGATAGATTTTATGCCGACAAGAGCATGGCAATGGACGCTTTGCTCCATCGCTCAATGTTTAATATACTTCACCTCGATACTGGTTTTAAAATCGACTTAATCTTCCTCAAACGAAGAGACTTTAGTGAGAAAGAATTTAACCGCCGAAGATTGTCGAACTTTTTAGGGATAAATCGTTGGTTCATATCACCTGAAGACACGATTCTTAGTAAGCTTGAATGGTCGAAGCTCGGAGAATCTGAAAGGCAATTTAACGATGCCGTAAACATTGCCAAAATTCAAGGAAACAAACTCGATGTACAATATCTTAAACAATGGGCTAATGAATTGAAGATATCGAAACTATTAGATAAATTATTTGAGGTGATAAATAGGGGTGAATAAACCTATTAACAAGGAGAATGATCATGTTACCTGAAACTAAAACAAGTCGAGAAGTTGAAAAAGACTTTCTTCCAATCAATGGTACAGACTATATCGAATTTTATTCCGGAAACGCCAAGCAATCAGCGTATTTTTATCGAACGGCTTTTGGTTTTAAGCTTGTTGCGTATGCTGGCTTAGAAACGGGTGTTCGTGACAAAACTTCCTATGTTTTGCAGCAGGATAAAATCCGTTTTGTCATCACAAC
>DASRUF010000269.1:0-5526 GCA_035655575.1 Bacteroidota bacterium
AATGGTGAAGATGAAGTGCAGTGTGTATCCGTCTTTCGATTCCGCTATGCCGGGTGCTCTATTTCTTCGTGGTTATCTCTATGATACCTACTGTTCGCCACAATTCGGAGAGAAATCTATGATGAGATGGATGTTTCTCACAGTAGCTGAATGTTAGGCGAGATGTTTTATGGTCAACTTTTGTGATATCAAGTTTTGAAAAATCTAAATCATATTCTGTGAAAATTGTGGCAAGCTCGGATCGTGTTCTGCCACCATCATCAACAAAAACGACGTGACTTGTTACAAAACTACACTTGCCAAGCAGTTTGGGTTCAATTTTCCCGAGAACAACAAGAGTCGTGAGAACTAATAAGGTGCAGATTAAGCCAGTCCATGGAAATCCCGCACCAATGACGAGACCAATCCCCGCAACAACCCAGATTGTTGCGGCTGATGTAAGTCCTGTTATTGTGCCTCTCGATTGGATAATGGTTCCCGCACCGAGGAATCCAATCCCTGTGACCACCTGCGCCGCGATTCGAGTTGGATCGAGATTGCTTTCCCCAAGACTTGTGAGAATAAATTCTGAGACGAGCATGTACAGAGCTGATCCAAAACAGATGAGGGTATTCGTTCGGAAACCGGCTGGCTTTCCTCGCCGTTCACGTTCAATACCAATAATCGCACCGCAAAGGACAGCGAAGCCCCCTCGAATTAGAAGGTTTGGTAAAATGCTGAAAAATAATTCCTTTGTTTCCATCGCAGTTATTTATGTGTTGCGGATCGGCTGTTCTTCAAGAACCTGTTGATAGTAGTGTTCGTACTGATCGATGATTTTACCGATACTGAATGATTCAACTGCTCTGTTACGAGAAGCAGTTGCGAATCGTTTGTATCTCGTTTCGTTAGTTAATAAATCGATAGTATATTTCGCCATACGATCGATGTCGCCTATTTCAGCGATGTATCCCGTTTCACCATGAACGATCAATTCCGGAAGCCCTCCAACACTCGTCGATATCACAGGGATTTCACATGCCATTGCTTCAAGCGCAGAAAGCCCAAAGCTCTCTGATTGGCTTGGGATAAGAAAGAGATGAGATGCTGAAAGGAGAGGAACCAACTCGGCTTGTTTTCCCAAAAATTGGACATCCCTCGTCAAGTTTAAATCACGTGTCAGTTTTTCACAATTTGAGCGTTCAGGACCGTCCCCGACGAGAATAAGTTTCGTCGGTATTTTCTGACGAACGACCTCAAAGATTTTAATCACGTCTTCGACGCGTTTTACAAGTCGAAAATTTGAAATATGAATAAGAATTTTTTCTCCGTTGGGTGCAAGCCCTTTGGAAATGGAAGGCGCACTGATGTGTTTATATTTATTTGTATCGACGAAATTGGGTATTACTTGTATAGATTTATTGATGCCATAATTTGTTATCGTTTTTTCTTTGAGAAAACGCGATACGGCTGTTACACCATCACTTTGTTCGATACTAAATTTCATCACTGGAAGATAACTCGGCTCCAAACCTACCAATGTTATATCAGTTCCATGTAATGTTGTTACAATTTTTAAGCTATCGGGACCGAGGATTTGCTTGGCTAGATATGCACTAATTGCATGAGGTATGGCATAATGAGCGTGGAGAATATCCAGTTTTTCGAATTTTGCAACTTCAACAATTTTGCTCGCAAGAGCAGGTGTGTAAAGAGGGAATTCAAAGAGGGGATAATTTGAGATTTCAACTTCGTGGTACACTATGTTCCCGATGTATCCATCAAGGCGTATAGGCATCGCGTAACTGATAAAATGAATCTTATGACCACGCTCGGCTAATGCCTTTCCCAATTCTGATGCGACAACGCCGCTTCCACCATAGGTGGGATAGCATGTAATACCAATATTCATATGATTGCAAGAATAAGTTAATGAGAAATTGATAAAAACTCAAGAATAATGAGGAAATTAAATATTAGTAGAATATTGCTTAAAAATAATCTGATAACGAGGAATTTGACAGTAAATAATTGAATTCGTGGTACTAATGAGGATGCCCTCTCCTCTAGGCAATAGATATTTTGGTATGATAAAATTTTTTTTAAAAAAGGGATTGTTTTTTGAAAAAAATTGTTTATATTTTCAGTCAGTCTTGCCATTTAAATTCTTAATTATTAGCATATTTTGAGCACTTTTGGAAAGGATATTTTGTTCGTGAAGCAGAAAGCAAGAGTCATTGGAATTGTTATTACGAGTTGCCCATGCTGTGGCAATCCCATCAATTTTGATCGTCAAGTGACGAAAGTGTGTGCATATTGTGATGAATTAGTTCATATCGAGTTAGACAAAGTTGAAGTCAGATTGCACGGACCCATAAACGAAGGGAAAAAAGTAAAAGTTAATCTGAATTAATCATTACCAGTTGTTCAATCAGAGGGTGAAATATTGACTTCATCAAATCGTCTGTTCAGATAAGGACAAAAAAGTATTTCGGTTAAGAAATATTTTTTTGGGGTGAAGTTGGACTAAATCAGTCGTATTTAATTGAAAGGGTAGTTTTGTTCCAATTATCAAAACGTGTTGAGTATGCACTTATAGCTATTAGGCATATAGCAATGCAGCCGAACAGCCGGATGCATACCACAAAAGAGATTGCTGAGAAATACCAAATCTCTTATCAACTTCTCGCGAAAGTGATGCAGAGAATGGCAAAAAAAGGGTATGTCGTTGCACATCATGGAGTCAATGGTGGATATACGATTGCACGGGATGCTAATACACTCACTATTTCCTCCATCATCCAAGCAGTTGAAGGGAAACCCAATGTCACTATCATTCAATGTGAAGCTGAAACTCCTGAAAACTGTATCATTCATGGTACCTGCACGATAAAAAATCCTCTGGTAAAGCTCCAAGATAATATCAATAAAGTATTTGATCAGTTGACAATCATGGAAATGGTGTGATGAAACTCCCGATCTATATGGATTATCATGCTACCACTCCTGTCGATCCCGGTGTCGTCGATGCGATGTTGCCGTACTTTAATGAAAAATTTGGCAACCCTGCAAGCCGGCAACATCGGTTCGGGTGGGTTACTGAGGAAGCTGTCGAATCATCACGAAAGACTCTTGCTTCACTTATCGGTGCGCAATCAAAAGAAATTATTTTTACAAGTGGTGCAACGGAATCGAACAATCTAGCGCTGAAAGGCATTGCAGAAGCGTGTGGGAATCCATCCCTTCGGGAGAAACAAAAAGGGGATCATATTGTTACCGTCCAGACAGAACATAAATCCATTCTTGATACTTGTCAAAAGTTAAGTAAAGGCGGTTTTCAGATTACGTACTTGCCAGTCGATCGGGATGGGATTGTTGATCGTGAACATCTCGAGAAAGCGATAACGAATAAAACAATTCTCGTTTCAATCATGATTGCAAATAACGAAATCGGAACCATTCAATATGTGGAAGATATAGGCAACATCTGCAGAGCAAGAGGAGTTTTCTTCCATACCGATGCCACACAAGCGATTGGTAAAATTCCGGTCGACGTTGAAACGATGAAGGTAGATCTTATGTCATTCACCGGGCATAAAATTTACGGACCAAAAGGCGTTGGAGCGTTATATGTCCGGTCATCTAATCCACGTGTGAAAATTGCTCTTCAAATGGAGGGTGGAGGACATGAACGAGGTATGCGTTCTGGGACGCTCAATGTCCCGGGAATTGTCGGTTTGGCGAAAGCATGTGAACTTTCGGTGCAGTTAATGCCCGAAGAATCTAAACGATTGACTTCATTTCGAGAGACGATGTTCACAGCATTCACCTCCAAACTAGATGATGTTTATCTTAATGGTCATCCGACAAGAAGACTTCCGAGTAATTTGAATGTGAGTTTCAATCATGTGGAAGACAACGCGCTCATGATGAGTATGAAAGATATAGCGGTTTCGACAGGATCAGCGTGTAGCACATCGGATCCCGAACCATCACACGTTCTGAAAGCGCTTCGGCTGCCATCCGAACGGTTGCATTCGTCTATCCGTTTTGGCTTAGGACGTTTCACCACAGAAGAAGAAGTTGATTATGTCATCAACCGTGTTGTTGAAAATGTAATAAAATTACGGAAGCTATCACCGTCGTATAAATCTTCAAAAGAAGTAGTCTTGTCATCATCATAATTCACAGAAAAAGTATGAAAGAGATCGATTTTATTGTCAATAACAAAGCAGAATTTTTTAAATACCTTAAATCAAAATTTAAGCTCATCCACCTCTCGAATGTTTTTTTCAGAGATTTCCATTACGGCGTGATGTCATATCTTCAAGACCATGGTATGAAATTGAAATATCTTGATGCTGAACGAAAAGCACACGACATCGGTATTGCGTTTGAGAAACAAGGTATCTTCAAAAGAATCGATCATCAATCGTGGGTACTCATTTATCCTGATTTTGCACTACCACGGATTGAGAAAAAAGTTTCGCAATGAAATAAATATCCTATGAGCACTGAAACAAATACAATTGAACAACTCGCTACGAGAGAATATAAGTACGGATTTGTAACCGAGATAGAAGCTGAGACCATTCCGAAGGGACTCAATGAAGACATCGTTCGGATGATCTCTGAAAAGAAGAGCGAACCAGATTGGATGCTTCAATGGCGTCTTAAAGCGTATCGACATTGGCTCACGATGAAAGAACCATCATGGGCGAATATCAAATATGATCCAATTGACTATCAAAATATCATCTACTATTCATCGCCAAAACAGAAGAAGGGTCCCAATAGTCTAAGTGAGGTTGATCCTGTATTATTGAAGACTTATGAAAAATTAGGAATTCCTCTTGCAGAACAGGAACTATTAGCAGGTGTCGCAGTCGATGCTGTATTTGATAGTGTTTCTGTTGCAACGACCTTCAAAGAAAAATTAAAAGAACTTGGCATAGTTTTTTGCTCGTTTTCTGAAGCAGTACAGGAACACCCAGAGTTGGTTCGTAAGTGGCTCGGGTCTGTTGTCCCGTATTCCGATAATTTTTTTGCGACGTTGAACTCAGCCGTCTTCAGTGATGGTTCATTCGTCTATATTCCTAAGGGTGTACGTTGTCCAATGGAGCTTTCCACGTATTTCCGCATCAACGCAAAAAATACAGGACAGTTCGAACGTACGCTCATTGTTGCGGACGTGGGATCATATGTGAGTTACCTTGAAGGATGCACTGCACCGATGCGGGATGAAAACCAGTTACATGCGGCAGTAGTTGAGTTGGTTGCTCTCGATAATGCAACGATAAAATATTCAACAGTTCAGAATTGGTATCCTGGAGACAAAGAGGGGAAAGGTGGTATTTACAATTTTGTGACGAAGCGTGGAAAATGCGCAGGGATAAACTCAAAAATAACATGGACTCAGGTTGAGACAGGCTCTGCAATCACATGGAAATATCCAAGTTGTATTTTACAGGGTGATAACTCTGTAGGAGAGTTTTACTCTGTTGCAGTCACGAATAATTATCAACAGGCTGATACCGGAACGAAGAT
>DASRUF010000270.1:0-4492 GCA_035655575.1 Bacteroidota bacterium
GTCTTCCTTCGATTAAGAAAGTATTTTCGCCACGTCGTCTCGTGACTGTAAGAGTTGGAATCGTTGTGTCATTGGATGTGATTCCATGGTTGATGAATTTAATGTATTTCGTCACCGGTTTTAAGGTCACGTTAACACGACTCTTCAATTTGCTACCGGGGGTTACTGAGATATCCACTGAATTACTGTTGATCGTCAGTGATGAGATGAACGCAGCATATGAATCAGGTTCATCGTCCCACATCCAACCTTTTCCCCAGTATACCGTATCAAAGTAACTCACGTCACCAATGATGTTACCTTCTATTCTTCGAATACCTTGATTGCGAATCACCGATGCTATGGTATCAAGATCATCTGTGTCGAGCAATGGATCACCAACCCCCTTAATGTATAAATTACCTCTGAGCACACCCTTTGATACCTTTCCATTAGTTGTTATTTTGGTTCTTAACAAAAAATGTTTATCTAAGAGATTACAAGCAGTTGATGTGGTAAGGAGCTTCATGTTCGAAGCTGGATGAAATAACTTGTTGTTGTTTTCCGCAAATAATACATTGCCATTCTCGAGCTCTATAATTTTCATGCCTATGAGACAAGGAGCCAACGCTGTATCATTGAGTATTTCTCGAATCTGTGATTTTAGCTTTTGAATACTCGTATCATTCCTTATCGCAGAATCATATGGACTGGTTTGATATCCTGATGAATAAGCAGATCGCGAAAGAGTTAATACAAGTAAAATACATGATAAATATGTTCTCATGGAAAAATCCTCTATGATTGTATAGAATGAAATTAGTACGGTTATTTTAATGAAAATAATTTTAAATGCAAGGGATATTTTTGTATATAATAAATATTCGGTTTGATAAAGAAGTAAAAATTGGTTAGATTTGTTACAGTTTTTTTACGATATCCTATAAAACAAGTATGTTCAAACTCCTATCAAAATTATTTCCGAGAAAATCCGAAAAAGATATTAAACGTATCCTTCCAATCATCGACGAAATTAACCGTTATTTTGAACAATATCAAATGTTATCAGATGATGAACTGAAAGGGAAAACTATCGAATTCCGTCAACGCATTAAGGAAGCGACTAAGGACATCGAAGAAGAAATAGTATCATCGAGAGCAAAATTACAAAGTAATGTTGATTCGTCCTTCGAGGAACGTGAAGCAATCCATCTTGAAATTGAGGAATCGGAGAAGGATCTTGATGAGTCGATCAATGAAATATTAGAATCCCTTTTGCCCGAAGCGTATGCGGTTGTTAAAGAGACGTGCCGCCGATTGGTTGGAAAGACGTGGGAAATGACAGGACATAAAATTGTTTGGGATATGGTCCCGTTTGATGTTCAACTCCTGGGTGCGATTATTCTTCATGAGGGAAAAATCGCAGAAATGGCGACTGGTGAAGGTAAAACATTAGTCGCTACGATGCCATTGTATCTCAATGCTCTTCCTGGACGTGGAGTTCATCTTGTAACCGTGAATGATTATCTCGCCCTTCGTGACAGTCAATGGATGGGAAGAATTTTTGAATTTCTTGGCCTCACGGTCGGTTGTATTCAGGCGCAAATGGATTCTGCTCACCGGCGAAAGCAATATGCGTGTGATATTACCTACGGTACGAATAATGAATTTGGATTCGATTACTTACGTGATAACATGGTAATATCACCTGATGATTTAGTCCATCGTGAGTTTTATTATGCCATCGTCGATGAAGTTGATTCAGTATTGATTGATGAAGCAAGAACACCGCTTATCATCAGCGGACCTGTCAGAAGTGAAGATCATAAATTTGGTGAAATGAAACCGCGCGTAGAGCGTATAGTGAGTGCGCAACGAAATTTTATCACGAAGATTGTTGCGGAAGCTGAACAATTGCTTACCGAAGAAAAGAAAACAGAAGCTGGAGTTCAAATTCTCCGAGCGTATCGTGGATCACCCAAACATAACCGTTTAACGAAACTTCTTTCTGAACCCACGAATAAGATCTTAATGCAAGAAACTGAGAACGAATACATGCGTGATCAATCGAAACGTATGCATGAGATTGATGATGAAATGTACTATGCGATCGATGAGAAAGATCATACGATCAATCTCACCGAAAAAGGACGTGAGCTACTTGCAGGCAGTTCTCAGGATAAAGATTTATTCGTATTACCTGACGTTGGATCCGAAATCGCTAACATTGAAAACGATCAAACACTTACACCTGAGCAGAAGCAGGATAAAAAGGATGAACTGCATCTGCTCTATGCAGAGAAAAGTGATCGGATACATACGGTCACTCAGTTGCTCCGCGCATTTTCATTATATGAGAAGGATGATGAATATGTCGTGACCGACGACGGAAAAGTCATGATTGTCGATGAATTTACCGGCCGTCTATTACATGGTCGGCGTTATTCTGATGGGTTGCATCAAGCGATTGAAGCGAAAGAAGGCGTAAAGGTTGAGAGAGATACGCAAACGCTTGCAACAATAACCCTTCAGAATTATTTTCGTTTATATAAGAAATTAGCTGGGATGACGGGGACTGCTGAAACTGAAGCAGCAGAGTTTTTCGATATATACAAACTCGATGTGGTCGTCATTCCAACGAATAAGCTAATAAACCGTCACGATGTTGACGATGTCATATACAAAACCAAACGCGAAAAGTACAATGCTGTGGCCCAGGAAATCGAGGAGATGCGAAAACAAAATCGTCCCGTTCTTGTTGGCACAACCAGTGTCGAGGTATCAGAAACTCTCAGTCGGATGTTAAAAAGGCAAGGAATTCCTCACAACGTTTTAAACGCTAAGCAACATCAACGTGAAGCTGAGATTATTGCTCATGCGGGATTGCCGTCTGCTATTACCATCGCTACGAACATGGCAGGTAGGGGAACTGATATAAAATTAGGTCCTGGAGTCGCTGACGCAGGTGGATTACACATTGTTGCTACTGAGCGACATGAAGCACGACGAATCGATAGACAGCTACGCGGACGATCGGGTCGACAAGGCGATCCGGGGTCATCAAAGTTTTTCTTGTCACTTGAAGATGATCTGATGCGCTTATTTGGTAGTGCTCGAATCGCAGGTATTATGGAACGTCTCGGGTTGAAAGAAGGAGATGTTATTCAGCATCCGATGATCACACGTTCAGTCCAACGAGCTCAGAAAAAAGTTGAAGAAAATAATTATGGCATTCGTAAGCGATTACTCGAATATGATAATGTGATGAACCAACAACGGGAGGTGATTTATAGTCGCCGTCGTCATGCTCTCTTGGGCGATCGTTTACGGGAAGATATTTTTGAAATGTTGAATGATTTTATCGGGAAACTCGTTGATCGATATTATGAGCAAGGGGAGATAACGCAATTCAAAGAAGCACTGCGGACTAATTTTCTCATCGATTATTCTATCACACCGGATCAATGGCAAAAAATTGGGATAGATGGCGTGAAGCAGGAAGTGTTTAAAGCTGCTATGGATTTTTACAAGCGTAAAGAGGAACGCGTGGGTGAGGAAAATATGAAAATGTTAGAAAAGATGGTTGTATTACAGGTGACCGATGAAAAATGGAAAGACCATCTCCGTGAAATGGATGATTTAAAGGAGGGAATCCATTTGCGCGCTTACGGGCAGAAAGATCCGTTGATTGAATACAAAACAGAAGCATTTAATATGTTTGTTGAGTTACTCGATATGATCAATACCGAAGCACTCAATCTGATTTTCAAATTATTCCCCACACCTACACAGCAAGTTCCAATGCGGCGACAGCCACGAGTTCCACAACCTCAACAGATGGTATTAACGCATGAATCCGCTCTTGGTATGGGCTTTCAGGCCAATCGTTCACCTAAACATGATGATCGGGATGGAACGGATGTTGCGGGTGGACGTCAACCTGAGAAAGCCAAAACTCAGCCTGTCCAAGTCGGGGAAAAGGTTGGAAGGAATGACCCTTGTCCATGTGGGAGTGGTAAAAAGTTTAAACAATGTCATGGGAAATAGTATCACCACTAATACCAGTGTTCTACCTCCACGAAAATTGAGTCTTTTATTACCTTCGTCGTTCTTGGGAGAAGATTTCTCCATACTCAGATCAAAAGACCATAAGTATCATCCTAAACTTATTCCTTGATTCGAATTAATTATCAGTGACGAATACCGAAGAGAAGAAAACGACAACGAATTTCCGATCTGGATATGTTGCCCTAATTGGTGAACCGAACGTTGGTAAATCGACGCTGATGAATGTGTTGCTCGGACAAAAGGTCTCCATTGTTACGAGTAAGCCGCAAACGACCCGACATAAAATATTAGGGATACTGTCAAAGGATAACTATCAAGTGATTTTTCTTGACACTCCCGGATTATTAACACCAAGATATTTACTCCATAAAGTGATGATGGATTCTGCCTCTTCTGCTATTGCCGATGCTGATCTGATTTTATTTATGATAGACGCATCCGCTGT
>DASRUF010000271.1:0-6959 GCA_035655575.1 Bacteroidota bacterium
CTCTATGTGTATTTAACTGAGAAAGCAGGATTTGCATTGAGTCGTAATAGAAAACTACCATTTATTGTTGGCTCCCCCAGCACAAAAGCTGAGCTTGTTGCCAAGGGATTTGATCCTGCGATGATTGAGATCATTAACTATTGCGTGGATCATACAATCCATAAACGAAGTAATATCCAACGGAGTACCAAACCACTGATTGGATATTTTGGTCGGTTAAAGAAGTATAAATCCATCGAACATCTTCTTAGAGCAGTTGCGCTCGTTATGAAAAAGGTCCCTGATCTTGAACTTTTCATCGTGGGAGAGGGTGATAATCGGAAAGCTTTAGAATCCCTCACAGTACAATTGGGTATAAATCAGGTAGTACGGTTTACCGGATTCGTTAACGAAGCAGAAAAAGTTCGTTTAATGCAAGAAGTGTGGTTCGCGGTAAACACCTCCTCGAAGGAAGGTTGGGGATTGACGGTTGTCGAAGCGAACGCATGTGGTACTACGGTTCTTGCAAGTAATGTTCCTGGATTACGTGATGCAATTAACGACGGTGAAACGGGGTTGTTATATGAATATGGAAATATCGATGAACTATCGAAAAAAATATTAACTTTGATTGGAGATTCATCTCTTCGGAATCGGTTAGCCCAAGCGGCACATACATGGGCATTAACGTTTGATTGGGACCAAGCCGCGCAGAGAACAATGGAGTTACTTCAAAACCATGTAAACCAATCGTCAAAGATGTTATCATAACTACTCTGCAAAACAATACCAACATACTTTTTATTTCTGCATTTCTTACACCCTTTATTGAGGATGACTTCGATCTTTTGTCAAAAAGGTATCGTGTAAATAAACAGATCGGGCACGGCGTCTTCAATATTCTTAAAATTGTTTTAAAAGTATTCCATTCAGATTTGATTTTTTGCTGGTTTGCTTCGGTATACGCATCGATCGCAGTTGCTCTTGGAAAATTTCTCGGAATCAAATCAATCATCGTCGTTGGTGGTGTTGATGTAGCAAAGGACAAGAATTTGGGATATGGTATATGGCTGAATCCATGGAAAGCAAAATTAGTACGTTATGCCTTGCATAATGCAGATCGAGTTTTGGTGGTTGATCCGTCGTTAGGGGACGATGCGATAAGTCTTGCCGAATATGATGGGAAAAACATCACCTATTTACCCACCGGATATGATAGTTCTTTTTGGAAACCCCTCGGGGAAAAAGAACGGTTGGTTTTAACCGTCGCAGTTGTGCACGACATCAAGCGATTGAAACTTAAGGGAATTGATTTATTAATTCAGGCAGCGGAGAAACTTCCTGAGCTGCAATTTCTGGTCATCGGTGTCAATAGCAAACTTGCTTCAAGCTTAAAGTATCCATCAAATATGACTTTCCACGAGCCAATTGCACGAGATGACTTGTTGCCATACTATCGGCAGGCAAAGGTATATTGTCAACCTTCCTTGCGTGAGGGATTGCCGAATACGCTATGCGAGGCGATGCTGTGTGGATGTATTCCTGTTGCAAGCGAGGTCGGTGGAAATACAACCGCTATTGGCGATACTGGAATTCTCATTCCACCTAACGATGTTGATGCTCTAACGGCAGCCCTCAAACATGCAATGAAACTTCCCGATAATTCTGGTGCCAAAGCAAGAGCCCGTGTGGTGGCGCTCTTTCCAAAACAGAAGCGAGAAATTGAATTACATCGTATTATCGATGAGTTGATGCGATGAAACGACTCTCGCGGAATTTTTTTTCACTCGTTTTTAGTGATATAGGTCGGAGAATCTTGGGATTCTTTGCAATCGCTTACCTCGCCCGCAAAGTAGGACCGGCAGATTTTGGGATGATTAATATAGGTTTCACCGTGCTCTCGTATGGATTGATGATCAGTTCAGGTGGTTTGAGTATGTATGGGACACGGATGATTGCAAAGGAGATCTCGGTGGATCTCGTCGATAACATCCTTGGTCTTCGATTCTTAAGTACAATCATCACGTTCGGCATCATTACCATTATCGCTGTTCTCTTCATCCCGAGTAAGTTGATGGCGGTCCTGATCATATTGTTCAGCCTTTCTCTTTTTGCAAACGCAATACTCCTCGATTGGTATTTTCAGGGAAAGGAAGAAATGGGAATCGTAGGAATTGGAAAATTTGTTTCTGCTGCAGTGTATTGTTTTGTTGTCGTTGCATTTGTTCAATCATCGGATGATGTTCTTTGGGTAGCAGTTGCGGCATTTGCAGGTGATCTGATTTGTTCATCCATAATATTCATTGTGTATAAGCGAAGGGAAAGAGCGAGAATTCAGTTAAAATTTTCGATGTGGAACGATTTGATACGAAAATCCCTTCCTATCGGTTCTGGAACAATACTCGGACATTTGAGTGTGAATTTTCCACCTCTCGCGCTTGGTATCATAATGACGAATACTGAGGTAGGGTATTATAGCGCCGCAAGTAAACTGGTCTTCTTTTTGTTGATGTTCGACAGAGTTCTTGCCACAATACTTCTCCCCGTTTCCACACGGTATCACACGTATTCGCCTGAGAAATTATCAACGATGTTACATCAAGCTCTGAAATGGATTGTCATAATAGCCCTTCCCATTTGTGTTGGGGGATCGATATTGGCGGATCGGTTACTGCCCTTGGTATTCGGAATGCAATATGGCGACTCAATAGAGGTCTTTCAAATTCTTGTCTGGTATTTCTTTGCAACAATGGTTCATACCATATATACGAGTGGATTGTTGGCAATAGGACAAGAAAAGCTTTATGGAAGAACAATGTTTTTCAGTATCCTCATCTACAGCATATCTATTGTATCATTTACAATGTTCGTTGGTGTTATTGGCGCTGCATATGCGATGGTACTTTCAGAAATTATTACTCTCATTCTCATGAGAAATCAGTTTCGGCGCTTTGTCGTTGTGCATCTTCCTGAACATCTTTTTAAAATTGTGATCGCAGCTATTCTCATGGGATGCGCTCTCGTGATTGTACCGTCGATAAACGTGTTGCTTGGCATCGTAATGGGTGCGGTTGTGTACACTGCTATCCTTTTTGCAACCCGGACAATTACAAGTGATAACGTATCAGAAATGTTAGGTCGTTTCTAATGTTTATACGCGTCGGTGTGGTAGGAAATGATACCGGGTGGCAGATCCTTCTCCGACAGGAGGGAATTCCGTATTCACAAGTTAAGAATCAAAAATTTTCTGATGACTTCAGTGTAATTGTTGTGGGTGACGACGTAGATCCCGCTTCTATAACTGTCATCAAAGAATACTTAAGGGCTGGTGGAGCAGTGCTTTGTTCGGGGAAAGTGTATTCGCAACTCTCAGGCGTGAAATGTCAAAAGAGATATGTGAAGTATCTTACCGAAACTCCCAATCAACATTTTTCAGGAACCGGGTTAATTGATCTTGGTTTGATGTGTGATATACCGATAGGTGCCAACACATTGAAGACAGACAGGGATGAATTCGCGATGTATCAAGGTAAGTGGGAGAACGGTGAGATCATAGTTTTTCCTTTCGATGTCACTCGAATCATTACCGATGATCGCCAATCCACGAAAACGTTCTACATCAATCACAAACGAATGCCCTTCGAGCGTGTTTCTCACATCTCCCGTGCAGGAATCAGAAAACTCGTTCATCGTTCCCTCGAGCTTCTCCACCATCGGAGAGGTGTCCCGTATATTCATCAGTGGTACTTTCCGAAAGACCTACGCTCGATATGTTCGTTTCGTATCGACACAGATTATGGAACCGAAAGTGAAATCAAGGATCTATTTAATCTTGTACAGAAGTATAAAATTTTTCCAACGTGGTTTCTCGATGTTAAAAATCAAGAGAGTCATATTTCGTTGTTTGGTCAAATGAAGGAACATGAAATTGGTTTACATTGTTATGAGCATGTTGCCTATGGAGATCATGAGCGCAATAAGCAAAACATAGAGAAGGGTTTATCCGTTCTGGAACGTCACGGATTACGAGCGAAAGGATATGCCGCACCGTATGGCAGTTGGAATGACGAGATCGCGCATGCTATCGAGGAACGTGGTTTTGAATATTCTTCTGAATTTTCTTATGATTATGATAATTTGCCTTCGTATCCGGTTCTGAATGGCAAGGAGCTAAAAACATTACAATTGCCCATTCACCCAATCAGTATTGGAAGTCTCCGCCGACTGGGTTTGAAAGAAAATGACATCATCACGTATTTCTGTGATGTCATTGAAAGAAAATTGGATGAGCAAGAGCCATTAGTTTTTTACCATCACCCTAAGGATAACCAATTGCATGCGCTTGAAAAGGTTTTTGATTTTATTAGTCAACATCATATTCAATCATTTCGAATGATGGATTATGCGTCATGGTGGAAAACAAGAGATGACGTTGGGCCATCGATAGAATTAAAGGATTTACGGCTCAACATCACTGCAAAAGCACTTCATGACGATTGTTGGTTTCATCTTTCTAAAAATGATGGGATAGAATCTTTCGTCCCGATGCGACCCACTATCGATTTACGAACGGTTCATTGGGTGAAGTATTCAAATCGCCGCTATCTACCGGAAGATTATGATCGTATTCGTAGATTTAATCCATGGATTCCTATGATTCGTCTTCAGGATAGGATATTCAATTTTTATAAATCTCACTTCTCAACCTTGTAGGATTTGATTTATTCACCCATGAATGTTTGTCTCGCGTCATACCAGTCTGTCATGTTGCTCAAAGGTGGACCGCGCACGCAAATTTTCCAGACAAAAGAGGGCTTAGAGAAATTAGGTATCAACGTAAGCCTCTTCGACTCTTGGCATGATTTTGTCACAGATCGAACGGATATTATCCATCTCTTTGGTGCAAATATCGGCACATATCACTTAGCGCGTGAGATTCATAAACAGGGAATACCGTTTGTTGTTTCGCCCATCTTCTTTTCCCGTCATAATCCATTGTTTGTTCGTCTGTTTTCAGCAGTGGGAGATAACCTGCGAAGGTTGGTACGTGGTTCGTGGACAGATTATGGAATTGTCGCTGAAATATGTTCATGGGCTCATACTGTTGTTCCCAATACAGAGAGAGAAGCACGATTAGTTCATGAGGGATTTAATATATCGGAGGAGAAAATTACAATTATTCCCAATGGTGTCGAGGATCGATTTTACCACGCAACTCCTGACGCTTTTAAAAACGAATATGGCATCGAAAATTTTATCTTAAATGTCGGACACATTGGACCTGAGCGAAAAAATGTTTTACGATTGATTCGTGCGCTGCAGAAGGTCAATCATCCTTCCGTAATCATCGGTAGGATGGAAGACAACGATTACGCAAAGATGTGCCTGAAGGAGGCAAAAAATAATACAAACCTTTTAATGCTCGATCATCTCTCACACGATTCAGAATTACTTGCCTCCGCGTATGCGGCATGTGATGTTTTTGTTTTGCCATCCCAATTTGAGACACCCGGCATAGCAGCCCTCGAAGCTGGATTAGCAGGGGCAAAAATTGTCATTACGAAACATGGTGGAACCGAAAACTATTTCGCTCAACATGCTGAATATGTGGAGCCGACTTCGGCGGAATTAATTCATCATGGCATTATCACGGCATTGAATAAACCGAAATCAAACGATTTACGTGAACATATACGGAAAGAATTTCTCTGGGGAAAAGTTGCTGAAAAAACGTTACAAGTATATCGTCAGGTACTTGGTTCTTAATACATTGTTATGAAATAACCTTATCATACATGAGGAGTCGATCTATGAAGAAGATGGAATGGATTTTCAAGCTGTTCTTGATCATAATGTACTGTACCATGCTCGTGAATGCACAGGATAAGCCGAGGGGGGAGGTCGTGGGTTCTCCAAAGTCGGGATTTCGTTTTGAGTTTTTACTGGAGTTAGATGATGTGGAAAGTAAAATTGTCAGTCTCGCTGAAGCGATTCCGGCAAATAAATATAAATGGAGACCAGATAAAGGTGTTCGTTCCGTTAGTGAGGTGTTCATGCACACCGGAGACGTTAATTATTTACTGTCCGCCGCCGTGGGAGTGAAGATACCCGATGGAGTAGATCGCAATATGGAAAAGGCAATTACTGAAAAATCGAAGGTGATAGAGTTTTTGAAGTCGTCCTTCGAGCATATTCGAAAAACGGTAATGAAAATACCAGAAGGGGAATTAGATAAGTCGGCAAAACTTTTTGGACGAGAGACAACGATCAGGGGAATCTTGTTTAATGCCGCTCTTCATCTTCATGAACACCTGGGGCAGTCAATCGCTTACGCTCGAATTAATAAGATCGTGCCACCTTGGACAGCGGCAGAGCAAGCAAGGCAACAAAAAAATTCAAGAAAATAATAGGAATTCGTTTCTATTTCAGAAAATCATTACACGGAGGGAACACCTCAAACAGCCTGCAAAACCTGGGCGCCCGGTATCATCACATCCAACAATTCTTGCTCCAACTTCAGCAGCTCTTCGTGCATCTGTTCACGGTACTGCTCTGCTTCCTCGGAGAGTTTTGGAATCAACGACTTGTAGTAGGCGACGCCGTCCAGCATGTTCGCCTTGAACTCGCTGAAGTACTTCTGCTCCTTCACTGTGAACGAATCGAGCTTCTTCCTAATTTCCTTCTTGAGGTAGTCCGTATACAACCGTAGCTCGCTAATAAACATGTTCGGACGATCGAGAAGCGAGAGCAATTGTGTCCGGCCGTAAATGTGTCCCACCATTTCTTCCAGCGAACATATCTTTGAGAAGTATGCGAGGTTTGGTCCGGGGCAAACTGCAACCGCGGGAGGCAACGCTTTTCCGTTTGTATGACAGGTGATTGATGCCGTCGCTGCGAGGTCCTCGCACAGGCAAGCCTTGAGTGTCACAGCGTCGATCTTTTCTTTCAATTCTACAGGCGCAAGGTTCAGACTCTCGAGC
>DASRUF010000272.1:0-4243 GCA_035655575.1 Bacteroidota bacterium
CTCAAGAAATTTCTTCCAAAGGAAATACATTCTTTCTTCAAACTGGGATCATTGGGGATACGGAAATCGAAGCTCGACGAGTCGCACAATTACTGCGCAAGAATGGAGGAATCGTCAAATTGGAAGAAGCGCCAGAAGGTCACAATTGGACGAATTGGCGGGCAAGGATACCATTGTTGTTAACGTATTTCTTTCCATCAAGAAATTAGAATAGTATTCACCCCTTCACACTACCAAGTGTAAGACCAGAAATCAACCATCTGCTAAGAATGAGAAATAGCACGACAACCGGAATCATTACAATTAATGAGGCGGCGCCATACAATCCCCATTCGGTTGACATGTTCGATTCAAAAGATTTTAACCCAAGGGGAAGTGTCCAGAGCTGAGAATCCTGAAGTATTTGCGCGGCGACAACATACTCTGCCCAAGCAGTCATGAAAGAAAACAATCCTGTTATTACAAGCGCTGGCGACGCCAGTGGCACAATAACTTTGTAAAAAGCTTGCAATTGATTGCAGCCATCGATCCGTGCCGCTTCCTCTAAACTCATCGGAATTGTATCATAATATCCTTTCATCGTCCAGATACAGAAGGGGAGAGCAGTTGCAGTGTAAACGATAATGACGCCAAGATACGTATTGATTAAACCAAGATAGATCAACATGATGTACAGAGGTAATAACAGCATCGTTGCCGGGAACATTTGTGTAACAAGAAGACTTATCAAAGCAAATTTTTTCCCGACAAAGTTAAACCTCGAAAATGCATATCCTGCCATCGATGCAAGTAATACCCCTGTTAGTGTTACTGCGAATGATATCAGCGCACTGTTTCGAACCCAGAGCAAAAAGGGATGCTCAGTAAACAACGAGACATACGATTTACCAGTGGCATTCGGAGGAATGATTTCAAGTGATGTGGACAACAGTTTGTCGGTGGGCCGGAGGGAAATTGTTACCACTTGAAATATGGGGTAAATCGCAATCACAACAAAAACTGTAAGGATAAGGTGTGTTGAAAATCGGTTCATAAACCTTTTCAATTCATTTGGCTTTTTCATTAGTACGCTCCTTCAGTCGCCTTCGTCTTCTTCATAAAAGCGAGGCTGAACAATAAGAGTATCAAAAATATGACCATCGATAATGCTGCTGCATAACCGTATCGGTAATGGTTAAATGCAGCTTTATAGACAAACGAGACCAAAATATGTGTTTGATCGGATGGTTCACCTGCATTGCTGACCAACCATACGATATTCAGATTGTTAAATGTCCACACAATCCCAAGCGTAATTGCAGGAATCATCACTGGCCGAATAAGTGGAATGGTAATACGGAGGAGTTTTTGCCACCAGGAAGCCCCATCGATTTGCGCTGCCTCATATAATTCATGTGGAATACTTTGCAATGCACCCAATGCAACAACCATCATAAAGGGAAACCCGAGCCACACATTTGTGAGAATACAGGCAAGAAATGCCTCGGTAGGACTTTTCAACCACTCCACGGCGGGAAGGTGTAAATATTTTGTTATGATGAGATTGATCGAGCCATATTCATAATTGAACATTCCTCGCCAAGTGAGTGCGACAATGTACTGGGGAATTGCCCAAGGAAGAATCAAGAGTGTACGATAAACCGATCGTCCTCTTATATGTTGATTGAGCAACAACGCAAGAAACACGCCTACAACAACATGGAAAAAAACATTAACACCAGTCCAAACAATTGTTTTCAGAAAAACACCATAAAAGCTCGGTTCTGTTGGATCGGTAAAAACTTTGATGTACTGCCTTAGTCCTACAATTTCCCAATCTTTCAAATGCCGCAGATTCATATTGGAGAATGACAGAACAACATTGTAAATGAAGGGATAGAACACAACGCTGAGGAGGATCAAAAATGCTGGTGCAATGAAAAAAGCGATAAAAATATTCCGATGAATTCTACTCATTCATTTCCTCGATCTTCTTTTCTGCCAAGACCTGCATATCCGCCGCTGCTTGTTCAGGTGTTTTCGCACCACCAAGGACTGCCTGATAGCTGGGCCTCATTGCATCCCAAATCGCTCTCAGTTCAGCAATGATTGGCATTGGCTTACCAAGTGTAATCTGCTGTTGAGAGGCGTGGAGAATGGGATCGGTTTTGATAAATTCATCCTCATAGAGAGCAGTACGAGTTGGCATGGTATTGAGAAGTTTTGCTGTTTGTAATTGGAGCTCTGGCTGTAAGATAAATTTTAAAAATTGTATCAACGAAGGAATTTTCTTCTTTGGAACATTCTTGTTAATCGAATAGCCTTTGGGGGATACCATGGGTGCACACCATAATCCAGTTTTAGTAATCTTTGGTAGCGGTACAATACCAACATCGATCCCAGCTTTTCGATATCCTGCCCACGACCAATCACCATTGACGATCATCGCTGCCTTCCCATCTTTGAACAGAGCATCGGCAACGTTATAATCTGCCTCAGCGGGAATTATTTTGTGTGTATCTCGCAATGCCTGGATAAATTTCAACGCATCAATAACTCCTTGACTGTTGAGTGTTGGATTGCCCTGATCATCCATAACCCATCCACCAAAACCGCTCATGAATGGAATAAAGAAAAACGGCTCAGTATAATTCCAAACCAACCCGTACAGATCAATCGTACCGTCACCATTATGATCTATGGTGAGCTTTTTACCAAGTTCTATAAGTTCTGTATCGGTCTGTGGAGGCGCTTGGACAAGCTTTTTATTGTATACCAATGTTAAGTGATTCCCTAATTTATCTGCGATTTGGTAAAGATGGTCCCCGTACCATGTTAACGCTTGTGTATTAAATGAATCAATCCACGCTTGCTCAAAGTATTGTTCTAACGGTGAGATGATATCCATAACTTGAAAGGGTCCTACTTGATCGGAAGGACCGTACACAAGGTCAGGACCTTGACCAGCAATTGCCGCAATAATAAAACCAGAACGCAATTCCTCCGTTTCTTTGTAAATAGCTTCAACTCTAATACCCGGATTTTGTTGCATGAATTGTCGCATCTGATCTTCAAGAATTATTCGCTCATCCACTCGCATCTGATGCCAGATGACAATGCGATTGGGATCCTGATGCCTTGCACAGGAAGAAAGTAAGAGCAGAAAGAACAATCCTCCCAAACACGATGTAAAAATTAATTTCATCTGAGAAAGAGTATAGCGTAAAATGTCGTACACCTCCAAGGTGTGCGACATTTATCCTTCTCCTGGGTGCCATGGTCCATCCATGACACGTAATCCTTCACATTTGGCATGTATACTGGATTACTTCATCAGGGATGGCAATGGAGCGATCCATGACCGTCAAGTTAGAAGTCGGTCGGCAATCAGGGTGTTTTAAGAATATCATGGGTACCGACACGACGGATAATGTAGGCATCACCTTGGATTTGAAAAGTAAATCGGTACTCCCTCGTTACTCGTCCTTCCCATATTGATGCAGTCCCCTTGATTTTTTTCGTGCCTAATGATGGGTGTTTTGGGTTTTCCAAAAGTCTGATAAGTTGTGTATCAATATGCTTCTGAATCCTCGGAGGTAGCCGATTGTAATCTCTCCCGAATGAACGGGTAAAGAAGAGTTTCATTTCGACTACTTAAAAATTGCCAGAGCCGCTTTCAATTGTTTCTTTGTTTGAAATGGACCATGCAAGCGGCCTGCTTGAATATCCCTCTCTGCCTCTTTTTCTTTTGTCTGCCACTCCTTTGTCCAAAACCAGAGCTGGCTTTCGTCTATGAGTTGGATGATAGATTGCATTCGCTCATAGGCTCGTCGGGGTACAAGTACAATGTCATCATCCTTAACAAATCGTTTTGGGATGGTAATGGTTGTCATAACATCTCTAACATAACAGGAAAAGAGAATAAATGCAAACTATCGCTTTGACAAGATATCGGCGTACAGGTATCCGAGGCAAAATCGAGGACGTCCGCCCGAACGGCCGTTCGGTCGTGCGGAGGATGAGTTCACTGCGTTGCATAGATCACATTGCATCGAATAGTTTATGATAATGATTTTCAGCTAATTCCTTTGAAACATCCTTGTCAATCGAATAGCCATAGAATAACTCCGGCGAATACCCACAAAAGCCATCCTTTTAATTTCCCAAAATTATTCATATTGTTTTGATTTATCGAATTAACAGTCCTCTTTTCACATCCATAAACTTCCCCGCTTGGAGACGATAGAAATACACTCCGCTAGGT
>DASRUF010000273.1:0-7309 GCA_035655575.1 Bacteroidota bacterium
GAAACTCACAGATATTAATACCTGTCCACGGGATTCATCGATTGATAATAAATCATCCTCGCCGCAAGCAGCGAGGTATTTGTCATGCCAGCGTACGCTGGCATCCAGATTCTGGATTCCGGCTTTCGTCGGAATGACGACGTAGGCGTCGGGGTATTAATCCCAAGAGAATAAAAAAGCCAGCGTACTCACTCGAGTTCCTGCTGGCTTCTGATCAATGTTGATCGTTTTTATCTTGCGAATGCAACTGCACGTGTTTCTCTAATCACCGTCACTTTGATTTGTCCCGGAAATCCGATTTCAGTCTGGATTTTCTTGGCGATATCATGAGCAAGTTGATCAGCCATAACATCATCTATTTTATCATGCTCAACGATTACACGAATTTCCCTGCCCGCTTGAATTGCATATGTTTTCGCTACTCCATCAAATGACTTGACAAGATTTTCGAGTCTTTCAAGCCGCTTCGCATAGGCTTCGACAGATTCACGCCGAGCGCCAGGACGTGCACCACTGATTGCGTCAGCGGCTTGAACTAATGCAGCAATCGGATGTTCCATTGGAATATCCTCATGATGAGAGCCTACGCAATGGACCACTAAAGTATGTTCACCGTATTTTTTTGTCAAATCTAAACCTATTAACGCATGAGGACCTTCCACACTGCGATCAACAGTCTTTCCGATATCATGGAGTAATCCAGAACGCTTTGCGATCTGAACATCAAGTCCACATTCTGCCGCCATCACGCCCGTTAGATGAGCAACCTCCAAACTATGCGCTAAGAGGTTTTGCCCATAGCTCGATCGGTACTTCATTTTGCCTATGTGCATCAATATTTCTTGATGAGCGCCATGCAATCCCCCCTCCAGAAGTGCGTTCTCACCAGTCTGAATAAGCTCTTCATCAAATTCCTTACGAACCTTTTCAACGACTTCTTCGATCCGAGCGGGATGGATACGTCCATCTTGAATGAGCCGCTCTAAGGCAATACGAGCAACTTCACGACGCAGTGGATCAAAACCAGAGAGGATCACAGCTTCAGGTGTATCATCAACAATAACGTCAATACCCGTTGCCGCTTCGAATGCCCGAATATTACGTCCTTCTTTTCCAATGATGCGGCCCTTCATTTCTTCGCTTTGGATATGGATCACACTTGCACTGTTTTCGACAGAACAATCCGCTGCACTCCTCTGAATTGCCTGAACGATAATATTCTGGGCATCACGCTTTGCCTGTAATTTTGTATTATCACGAATCTCCTTCAATGCTTGTGCAGCTTCGGTTTTTGTCTCATTCACCAATGCTTCTGAAAGAACTTTTTTCGCATCCTCACGCGACAAATTAGCAACACGTTCGAGTTTTTGAATTTCCTCTTGAATGAGCTTAGAGAGCTGATTTTGCTTCTCATCAATCTGTTTCAAGCGATCTTCAACCGAATGTTTCAATGATCCAACTTCTTTTTCTTTTTTATTGATAAACTCAACTTTTCGTTCAAGATTCTCCTCTCGCGTATTCAATTGTTTATCAAAAGCTTGTAATTTATTCCTCTTAATATTAGCATCATGCTCGAATTCTTGCTTCTTCTTGTACCACTCATCTTTGACTTCTAGCAGCTTTTCTTTTTTAAGATTGTTTGTATCGCGTTCCGCCTCTGCTACAATTTTTTTTGCGCGCTCTTCAGCGCTCGTAATTTTATTAACACCCGTTCGATTATTGAGATACCAACCAAGAACAAATGATCCCGTTATAAATGTTAAAATAATTGGGATAATAATATAGAATTCAAGTACCATAACTCCTCCTTAAAATTAATCAATATTCAAATACATCAATCCAGTAAAATAAAAAACCGCACGCAGCCACTATAGCCGTCATTATTGAAGAATCTCAATAAGACATTGTGGGTACTCCCCCGAACGTTTCTTACTTCCACTGTTTGTAGATCTCATTCGAGATCGTACAAGTTCCTATGTTAGTAGGATGAGGCCTGTAATAATACGCCCGATAAGTCGAGTTCCCTATTAAAGTTACTTGTCAGATTCTTTAATATGTTTGACTATACCAGGACAATGAAGTCAACTGGTTTGGGCTGACAGTGCGGTTCATTTCATGTTTCATCGAACCACCTATCAAGTATGGAAAAGAACAAGGAAGAAAAAATTACCCTTCAGAATTTAAACATTGATCGAGGTAATCACTGATCTTTGTCACTTCATCTTCTATAAAAGTGGAAAACGATCGATTTTTTTCACGTTCCTTGAATAAGTCTTCGGTAATATTTAACGCTGAAAGCACGGCAACTGTTAATGGTGGTTGCTCGGGAATTTTATCATGAATCGAATTAATCATTTGATCAACATAGCTTGCTACCTTTTTTGTCAATTCTTCGCTCTCACCACGAAGCGGATATTCAGATCCAAATATTTTTACTTTGATGCTTTTACCGTCTGTTGCCATACTCTTCGTCCAATTTACAATTCGTGAAGGTTCCTTGATCTTCGTCCGTAACTATCTATAAGCCAACTAAAAAGAATCTGATGTTTTTATAAATGTGAATTTATTTTTGCTATTAAATCTCTGATTTTATTTTTTAAATTTTCTCTCTCATCCTCTGAAAAACTCGTTTGATCATTCGTGTTCATCATTTGAGATCGTTCCAGGCGGAGGCGTTTTAATTCCTGTTCTTTGTTAGTAATATCTGCATGTAATGAACGGACTTCATCCTCCAGATCGGACACACGTTTGGTTAATTGTAGCTGTTCATTACGGAGTCGGTTTATCAGCTCTGTTGCAGCTCGTACTTTTTCCCACGCCGTTTTAAACACATTTTCCAGCACCCCAAAATCCTCCGCAACAATCATTCCATGATCATGGTTAGCTTCGTTCAAAAGTTTATCTCCGAATTGATGCATGAAGTTTTCTTGAAACATACTCAATAATGTTGTCCATAATCCGATCGACCATTTCTTGTGTCAAGGTCTGTTCAGGAGAACTGAACTCTAGGGTAAATGCGCAGCTCTTTTCATTTGGAGCAATCTGATTACCCCGATACACATCAAACAATTCAAGTTTTGTCAACAACGGAGCACCTGTACTTCTAATCACATTCTCGATATCCTCAACTCGGGTACTATCATTTACAACGATAGCGATATCCCTCGTAACACTCGGATATTTGGGTGGAGTAAGATACTTCTTCTCTTTTGGTACATGGCGAACAAGAACATCAAGAAATAATTCAGAGATATAAACTTCTTGTTCAATCTCATAGCTCTTCAGAATATCCTTGCGAACATTACCTAAATAACCAGCTTCTTCTCCATTAATATGAACAAGTAAATGGTGCTGAGTTAAAGAATTAGTAGTAGAATAATGAATAAATTTAAATTTGTCAAGAAAAATCTTTTTAAACAGATCCTGGATTTCCCCCTTAATATCAAAAATATCAAGAAATCTCAGTTTTTGATCATAAGATTGTGGATCAAGTGCACCGGTTAATGCCAATAGCAAGCGATCTTCTTCAGTATAACCTTCGATAATTTGGGTTTTTCGAGAGTTACTCTGTTGAAAGTAAACTTTTCCAAATTCAAATAATCGTAGATTTTTCGAGCCAAAAAATATATTTTTTCGAATAACCTCCAACACTCCGGGAATCAAGCTCGTTCGTAAAGCCGACATCTCTTGACTTACTGGATTAGAGATTTCAACTATATGTTGTGACATCAACTTAGCTGTTTTCTTTTCTTGTAAACTATTGCAAATAATCTCATTGTAGCCTCTGCCAATAAGCCAATCACCCATTAAATCTGTCGGATCTTGGTAGGGGGGAATATTCGATAGACTTATGGATACCCTCTCTTTAGCTTCTATCCTATCATAACCATATATACGACCAACTTCTTCAATGAGGTCTATTTCACGTGTGAGATCTGTCCGAAAAGTTGGTACTCTGAATTTAATTACATCCTTGGATCTTTTTCTCCTGTTTGAGTTTATCATTTTAATTTCAAGCTTACTTAGAGCTTGAATGATATTCTTAGATTTTAAATTTGTTCCCAAAATCTCGTTTGTTCGATTCGTATTAAAATTGAGAATCAAGGGTTTAAGTTTCTTTGGATAAATATCTGCCACACCCCTTAATATTTCTCCACCGGCATATGCTTGTACCAATGTCGCAGCTCGGTTCACTGCCCATTCCGTGATATTGGGGTCAGCCCCACGCTCAAATCTTTGGGAAGCTTCTGTTGTGATCCCTAAAGTTTTGGAGGTCCGTCGTACACTTTGAGGTCGAAAATAGGCACTCTCGATAACTATATTCTTCGTGGAATTGGATATCTCCGAGTTTCTTCCCCCCATCACACCCGCAATAGCAATTGAGCGTTCACCATCACAAATCATGAGCATTGCTTTATTCAAAACACGTTCTTTTTCATCAAGCGTGACAAAGCGTTCTCCTTCGTTCGCACATTTTACGATGATTGTTTTTCCTTTGATGATATCGTAATCAAATGCATGAAGTGGATGACCTATTTCCATGAGCACATAATTAGTTATATCAACGATATTATTAATCGGTCTAATTCCAATATGCTGTAATGCATCTTGTATCCATTGTGGAGAGGGTTTGATTGTAACTCCGAGGATCACCCTTGATGTGTATCGAGGGCAATTTATCCTATCTAATATCTTTATTGTAATAAAATCCCGAGTTTTGGATTTTGACTCAATTAATTTTATTGAAGGAATTTTTAGCTTGCCTCCCAATATCGCTTTTATCTCACGCGCAATTCCAAAATGACTCATGGCATCTGGTCTATTTGGTGTTATACTAACGTCAAATACAACATCATCTAATCTAAAATATTCGGCTAAAGGAGTTCCAACTTTTGCTTGATCATCGAGAATCATGATTCCATTTTTATCATCTCCAAAATCAAGTTCATAAGGAGAACATATCATTCCAAATGAATCGACACCACGAACTTTAACGTTGGATAAGACAAATGGTTTTCCCTCTGGGTCATGTTGATTATGGGGAATGGATGCTCCAGGAAGTGCGACCGGAACTTTGTGCTTTTGTTCGATATTTGATGCACCGCAGATAATCTGTATAGTTTCGCTCCCTACATTCACATTACATACCGATAATTTATCTGCATTTGGATGTTTAGAAATTCTAATAACTTCACCCACAACAAATTGTTTATACTTATCTCCCAGGTTATCGATGTTCTCCACTTCTAACCCGGCCATCGTCAAAGACTCAGCAAGTTCGGTTGCAGATACCGAAATATCAATATATTTTTTTAACCAATTGTACGAAACTCTCATCTCGATCTCGTGGATTAGAATTGCTTTAAAAAACGAACATCATTCACAAACAAAATACGAATATCATCAATACCATATCGTAACATCGTTATTCGCTCGATACCCATACCAAAAGCGTATCCTGTGTATTTCTGAGGATCGTAGCCAACAAACTCAAAAACATTGGGATCGACCATGCCACAACCCAATATCTCTAACCACCCAGTAAATTTACACACTCGACACCCCGACCCGCTGCAAAGGATGCAAGTTATATCCATTTCAGCACTCGGTTCGGTGAAAGGAAAATAACTAGGTCTGAAACGATATTTGATTTGTCTCCCATAAAATTGTTTTGCAAAAGCAACCAAGGTGCCTTTCAACTCACTAAATGTCACTCCGGTATCCACATACAATCCTTCGACCTGATGAAATAAACAGTAACTACGAGCACTGATTGCTTCATTACGATATACACGACCCGGTACAATTACTCTTACAGGAGGTCGCTGTTGTTCCATCACTCGTATCTGGACTGGTGATGTATGCGTTCTCAAAAGAACATCCTCTGTGATAAAAAAGGTATCCTGCATATCCCGCGCAGGGTGATCAGGCGGGAAATTCAATGCGTCAAAATTATGATAGTTATCTTCAATCTCTGGTCCTGTGGCAACGTCGAAGCCCATTCCGAAAAATATTCTCTTGATTTCACTTAACGTTTGTGTCAAGGGGTGCTTTGATCCTACCCAGTGACTTCTTCCGGGGAGCGTGAGATCGATGACATCCTCTTTCGATTTTAACACCGAGTCAAGTTTAGCTTTACACTCGTCGAATAAAGTTTGAACTTGAGATCGTAAGTCGTTAAGATGTTTTCCTATGATAGGTCGTTGGTCGGAGGGAATATTACGAAGATCATCAAATAACTTTGCTATGAGTCCATTCCGGGCAAGAAATTTTATCCGATATTCATCCAGACTTGAAAGATCATGTACCCGACTAATCTCCGTGAGAGCAGATGTTTTAATTGTTTCAATAGCGTTTAACATAACTACATCTTCTGTGTGGCTCTGTACAACCACATCCACGGATCCTTGCGTTCAAAGATATGATATAGCATGAGCTCCCACCACCTCAAAGCTAAGACGATCACTCCCCTTGAGCAGCTCAATTTATATCAATGCTGATTAGCAAGTAATTAGTGATTATGTGAGTGCAAACTTTACGATCTCACCAAAGGCTTCTGGATTACGAGATGCAAGATCAGCCAAAACTTTTCGATTGATATCAACCTCTTTTTTATTGAGTGCAGCAACGAGCTTCGAATACGTTGTGCCGTGTATCCTTGCAGCAGCATTGATTCGTGTAATCCAGAGCGAACGGAAATCCCTTTTACGTAAACGACGATCCCTGTAGGCATGTTGTTCAGCCTTATCAATGTGATGTTTCGCTATGGTAAGTATTTTACTTCGTGCACCCCAATACCCTTTTGCTCGAGCTAAGATACGCTTTCGACGTCGGTGAGAGGCAACTTTATTCTGTGAACGTGGCATAGGTACAATTATCTCCTTATAACATTATCCATGGTAAATTAAAAATTTTTTATGTGTCACTCAATGATTATTGAACCATCATGGCAAACTTATATTGTTCAACTTTCGAAACGAGAGTCGGTTTTCTTAATTGCCGTTTGCGTTTCGAAGATTTTGAAGAAAGGTTATGACTGCGAAAAGCTTTTCGACGTTTAAATTTCCCCGATGCTGTCTTATGGAAGCGTTTTTTTGCTCCCGAATCTGATTTCATTTTTGGCATACTGTTTTCCTATCTAATTTTGTTCTGTTATTTTCTTTGGCTCAGATTTTTTCTTCGGTCCCTTTTCGGGTGCAAAGATCATCGCCATGCTACGTCCCTCCAACTTTGCCACCTGATCAACTTTGGCAACATCCGATAACCTTTCGCCGAGACGACGAAGAACATCTTCACCGATTTCCACATA
>DASRUF010000274.1:0-2532 GCA_035655575.1 Bacteroidota bacterium
GGATATGCCGACGTATATGGCCGGGTCGGCTCTTTGCTCGAGGTCGGCACGGGCTTCCACCCGGAACTAACCGGGCGCGAAAACATTTTCCTCAACGGCGCGATTTTGGGGATGAAGCGCATTGAGATCGACAAGAAGTTCGATGAAATCGTCGCCTTCGCTGAAGTTGAAAAGTTTATCGACACGCCTGTGAAGCACTATTCAAGCGGAATGCACTTGCGGCTGGCTTTTGCCGTAGCGGCCCACCTGCAACCGGACATCCTGCTAGTCGATGAGGTGCTGGCAGTGGGGGACGCAGATTTTCAGAAAAAGTGCTTAGGGAAAATGGGAGAGGTGGCGAAGGAGGGGAGAACAGTGTTGTTTGTAAGCCATAACATGGGTATCATTAATCAAATATGTCCACAAACGATTTTATTGAACAAAGGGCTATTGGCAACTTTTGATTCTTCGGAGAAAGTTGTGAAGGAATATCTAATGCATGATGGCGTGCACAAGTCTGATATACATATCGAACCAGACTCAAATAAAAAGATTGCATTTACCAGAGTTTGGATAGCGGATCAAAATGGAAAAGCCACTTCAAATTTTGATGTTAGAAGACCCTTTTCTATACATACGGCTTTTCTTGTTCAGCAACGAACGAGAGGGGTAGATATTGCGGTCAGGGTGCGCAACTCTTCGGGTGTGATTGTGTTTACTTCGCAACTTTCCAGCACTGTTGACGATTCAGAAGTCGATTTTCATCCGGGGAATTATGTAAGCCATGTTCAAATTCCTGCCGAGCTTTTAGCCCCGGATTCATACTCTCTCATGGTGGCTATTCATATTCCATTTGTTACTATTCTGGATCGCTACGATGAAATTCTACGATTCAACATTGATGAAACAGGATCGTTGATGAGTAAGTATAGAGGAGGGTATGGTTGTATATTGGTCAGGTTATCTTGGGACATCGAGAGAAAGAATTAACATGGCAGATTTCTTTGTAAAACTGCACCAACTCAAGGAGGATCCGATCAATTACGAGCATGCTGTAAAGAACCTTGTTCGTGAAAGTTCTTCTAATAGAATAGCTAGGGAGCTTTTGGAAAGTTTGTATTGTGACGAGAATCGGGATGCTGCATTTGAAAGATATGCTAATAGTTTTGAGTTTGAAGTCATAGGGAAATTGATGAATTTTCTTGGGGTGAGGCCCGATAGGCCGTTATGCGAAATTGGCGGTGGACCCGGTTATTTGTCCTGGTCACTTAGCAAGAGCGGGTTCAAAGAGGTTTGTTTGTTGGAACCAAGTGATCAATGGTTAACTGGGACGGCGTATTTGCAATCCAGACACGATTCGACGGGAATACATATCGAAAATGACCTGGAAAAATGGTACTCCGATCCAACGAGCTACTCGACAATTATTACAAGAAATGTTTTGCATCATTTCAGAGGTTTAGCGTATACCATTGCATGTATACGACAGAAGATAGTACCAGGTGGAATATGGATCGCGATTCGCGAGTGGTACGCTGAGACCTCCGCTGAGCTATATACGAAACTATATGCACACCCGTTTTGCTTGCCTCATAGTGTATATGAATTTGCCTATCCGGCATCTCATTTTGTAGAGGCTTTTGAAATTGCCGGTTTCAAACTTGTGGCGATTGTGCCAATGGGTTATGCAAATAATGTCTTGCGCAAAAATGCAGAGCTTACACGCAATAATAATAATCACCTCACTTCAATAGTGAACAACTTGCTAGTTGTTGCTCCTTGGATCACGGCAAGGCTGTATTCATTGGAGTCGTTCTTAAATCGGCATTTCAAAATGAAGATAAGGAAATTTACACGACCGCAAATGATGGTTTTTAGGAGAGTCGAACTGAATCATGACGACAGGGCGTTTGGGATAAACGAATAGGAATTTGGTTTCAGTAGTCCCAAAATGAGGTACTTTAGGCAGTGGTCTCAACTACTCAAGCGGAAAATTAAGCTGTTTGCTGAGAGAAGACTTATCGATAGATATAGAAATTCGGGCTCTATTCCCTGGAGTGACGGATATAAACTAAATAAGCGTGAATACATTGAGAGCATATTACAATCGATGGATTTGCTATCAAAATTTCGCGTGTGTGAGAATCTGCCTCCTGGGTATGGCTGGCGGATTGACGAACGAGTTGTCGAATACCCTTGGGTTTTTTCAAGGTTAGACGATCAATCGTCAAGGCTTCTTGACGCAGGTTCGGCCATGAATTATGACCACCTCCTGAGTCGTTTGATAAAACAAGGTAAGGACATTACCGTTTTTAACCTTGCCCCGGAAAAGAGAAACTATTCAGATCGAAAAATTTCATACCATTTCGGAGATTTGAGGAATATGCCATTTAAGGACGAGTGGTTTGACGTAATTGTCTGTATATCAACATTGGAGCATGTGGGAATGGATAATCGAGGGTATGGCGCTGATAAAGCCGAGTACAGCAAGGATGGGCACAAAATCGCGGCGCTAGAGTTGTTACGTGTCTTAAGGAAGAATGGACAATTACT
>DASRUF010000275.1:0-5230 GCA_035655575.1 Bacteroidota bacterium
GTCCAATCTATTCTTGACAAACAAGCAGAAGCATGGAACAAAGGCGACATCGAAGGGTATATGGAGGGCTACTGGGAATCTGATAGCTTGCTCTTTACCAGTGGTGGAAAAATCCAGCGTGGATGGAAAGCGACGATTGAAAAGTACAAAAAGTCATATGACACGAAAGCGAAAATGGGAACGTTGAAGTTTTCTCAACTTGAAATCAATCGCTTATCACAGGAGTCTGCATGGGTGTTTGGACATTGGGAACTTGAGCGGAGAGACGACCATCCGCAAGGAGTGTTCACGCTTATTCTCAGGAAGTTTTCGGGCGGATGGAAGATAATCCACGACCACACATCAAGCGATGCAAAATGAAAAATGCAAAAGTCAAAATTAAAAAAGTTTTTACCCAAACCTTAAACCTGTGACCTGTAACCATTATGAATAATTCAGAAACTGTTTATCAAACCAACTTTCCAAATTTAAAATTTGTCAAGCGGGGTAAAGTCCGCGACATTTACGACCTCGGCGAACACCTCCTTATCGTCGCCACCGACCGCCTCTCCGCGTTCGATGTCGTCATGCCGCAGCCGATTCCGTACAAAGGAAAAGTCCTCACACAGATATCAAACTTTTGGTTCGATGCAGTCAAAGATATCATTCCCAATCATATCGTTGCAAAGGATGTAGGTGATTTTCCGAAAGAATGTCTGCCGTATGTCGAACAACTTCGAGGACGCAGTGTGGTTGTGAAGAAAGCGCAGCCGCTTCCTGTTGAATGTATCGTGCGAGGCTACCTTGCCGGCTCGGGATGGAATGAATACAAGCAATTCAAAACCGTGTGCGGCATCCGTTTGCCCGATGGATTACTTGAATCATCAGAATTGCCGGAACCAATTTTTACACCATCGACGAAGGCAGATGTAGGCCACGATGAAAATATTAGTTTCGAAAAAGCTGCTTCGATGGTTGGGAAGGATATTGCCGTCCGTGTGCGTGATATTGCATTGAAGATTTACAAGAAAACTTCCCAGATTGCTCGGTTGAAAGGAATCATCATCGCAGACACGAAAATGGAATTTGGTCTTCTCAATGGTCAACTTATCATTATCGACGAACTCTTTACGCCTGATTCCTCCCGCTTTTGGCCCCAGGCAAAATACAAAGCAGGAGTTCCTCAGGAAAGTTACGATAAACAATTTGTCCGAGATTATTTACTT
This sequence comes from Bacteroidota bacterium, assembly GCA_035655575.1. Lineage (GTDB taxonomy): Bacteria > Bacteroidota > Ignavibacteria > UBA10030 > SZUA-254 > DASRUF01. The sequence continues at coordinate 1,206 of DASRUF010000275.1, forward strand.
TCTATTAACTTCAACAAAAAACCACCAGGCCCGATGATGCCTGAAGAAATCATCAGAAAAACTTCGGAGTTGTACAGAGAAGCGCTAAAACGGTTAACTGGAAGAGATGTGGAGTGAGGATTTCAAAGAGGGAAACAATTTAATTTTTCTGCCCCGCTATCAATTTTACTCCAAACTCGTATCCTCGATTAAATGCTGAAAGGTTGAGTTCTTCTGTTCCTTTGGGAACAGAAGCGGTAACAGCTTTGCGCATTGCTTCAGGATTTATCAAGCTTGTTACGGCAGTCATGAATCCCATCATGACGATATTAATTACAAATCTTTTCCCGCAGTCTTCGGCTATGCGTGTAGCAGGAATGGAAAAATGTTTGATATCTTTACGAAGATTATGAGGGATAATTAACTCTTCTTCAGTGATTAAAACACCACCCGATGCTAATTCGGGTGAGAACTTTGAGTATGCCTCTTGTGACATGACAATCATAATCTGTGGTATGGTTATATACGGATAGGCAATTGGCTCCGCTGAGACGATGACCTGTGAGCTGCATGCGCTGCCTCGCGCCTCGGGTCCAAACGATTGAATCATCGTTGCATTCTTATTGTCATAAATAGATGCAGCGCGGCCGATAATATACCCGCTCAAGATAACACCTTGTCCCCCAAAACCGCCTATTTTTATTTCAGTCCTCAACGAAAGTTTCCCGTATATATGGTGTGTACTTATCGCCAAGTGTTTTTTGGTAATACTCGTTCATGGTGTCAAGGTATGTTGGTCGTTCCTTGTCCACAAACTTTCCAACGACAATTTTCCCTTGAAAATCAATGGGAATTGTTTTCGTATCCGCGCCATGGCGAATTTCGCTGTTCTCCTTGTAGTAAATCATCTGATCCAACCCATCACCGAGTTTGTTTCGTCGACTGTACAGTGTAGGACAGGGAGTGATGATCTCAACAAATGAGAATCCTTTCTTTGCCATAGCTTCTTTGATTGCTTTCGTTACATGACGGACGTGATAGGAAGTCCACCGTGCAACGTAAACGGCACCGCTCGATTCTGCCAAGTAAGGAAGATTGAATGGTTGTTCAAAATTCCCATAGGGTGTTGTTGTTGCCGTTGCGGTAATTGGTGTAGTCGGCGCAACCTGCCCGCCGGTCATTCCATAAATAAAATTATTCACGAGGATAACTGTCATATCGAGATTTCGACGGGCAGCATGAATGAAATGGTTTCCACCGATTGCCGTTAAATCACCGTCACCACTGTACACAACAACTTTCAATTCAGGGTTTGCTAACTTCAATCCAGTCGCAAATGGAATTGCTCTTCCATGTGTCGTGTGAAATGAATCGAGATGAAGGTACCCCGCGACGCGACCTGTGCAACCGATTCCCGAAACGATGGCAACTTTATCGAGATCGAGATTGCTTGTTTCAAGTGCATGGGCAAAACAATTTACCGTTGTTCCTATCCCGCAGCCAGGGCACCAGATGTGTGGCATCCGAACCATCCGAAGATATGATTCAACAGTATTTGTTGGAATGCCTTCTTCTATCTCATACAATTCTTCAGCCATTTCCTTTTTGTCCGTCATAGAGTTTTTTAATCGCCTTGTAAATGTCTTTTGGTTGATGAACTGCTCCACCGCCATGAGGAACTAATTCAACGAGCGCTTTCCCAGCGGCACAGCGCTCAACCTCAAGAACCATCTGACCATAGTTAATTTCTGGAACAACAAAACCACGTACTCTGGAGGCAAGCTCACGTATGCGTTTTTCAGGGAAGGGCCAAACGACAACTAATCGGAGATGTCCAACTTTTAATCCCTCGCTCCGTGCTTGCTCGATGGCTGGTATTGCGGTCCGAGATGAGATGCCATAGGTAACGACAACAATCTCTGCCTCTTCAATTTGATCTTCTCTATATTCGACAATCCGATCGGCATTATTGCGAATCTTATTGATGAGGCGATGGACTAATTTTTCTTGTGCGACGGCAGTCATGCTTGGATATCCATGTTCATCATGCGTCAACCCTGTAACGTGGATCCGATAACCCTCACCCGCTTGTATGATTGGCGGTACAAGATCACTATCAGCAAGGTACGGTAAATATTCTTCTTTCGGACCCTCATAATACCGACGTGGGTAAATTCCAATTTGATCAGCCGGGGGAATCATTACGCGCTCTGTCATATGTCCAACACACTCATCCATCATGAATAAGGTTGGTACTCGATACTGTTCAGAGAGATTAAACGCTTTGATCGTGAGATCAAAACACTCTTGCGGTGAATTTGGAGAAAGTGCTATGATTCCATAATCGCCGTGTGAACCCCACCGAGCTTGCATCATATCACCCTGACCCGGAAGGGTTGGTAAACCTGTTGATGGACCGGCGCGTTGAACATCCACAAATACGCATGGCGTTTCTGTCATAGCTGCAAAGCCGATATGTTCCATCATCAGAGAAAATCCTGGACCCGATGTTACCGTCATCGCTTTTTTTCCTCCCCACACAGCACCCTGAATTGCAATTGATGATGCGATTTCATCTTCCATTTGAATAAAGATGCCTCCAACTAATGGGAATCGTTGCGCTATTCGTTCAACAACTTCCGTTGAAGGAGTAATTGGATAGCCTGCCACGAACCTACATCCTGCTGCTATCGCACCTTCCGAGCAGGCATGATCGCCATCGATGAAATGAGCGCCGGCGAGAATACCTCGTGGGTCTGCTTTCACGTTATACTTTCACCTTTTTCTTCATAAATACAAAACCATAGATTGCAAAATCGGGACACATCAATCCACAGATATTACATCCATTACAAAGCTCTTCGGAGATCAAGATTGGTGTGTGGTATCCTTTTTGATTGTAATGATTGGAAAGTTTCAATGCATCCGTTGGGCAGAATTCGACGCAGAAGCTACAGCCCTTGCACCGCTCAACCGTGATAACAACAGAACCTTTGCCTTTCTTCTCCTTGGTGGTTATCATAATTCGTTCTTGACCTTTTGTGGATTGTGTTCTTTTGGATTTATCGCTTCACAAATTACGCCAGAAATTTGACTTCATATTTCATAAATTCTTGCTATTCTCAACATAAAAAATCTCAAAAATGAAAAATTTAGTGAGTGGATTTATTAAATTTGAATAAGATCGGAAGAACGATGCTTTTGCAATGTCTTTTTCAATCTGTCGATTGGCTTTAGAGTAGGCTGTTAGAATATATAAGGAAGTAAGGATAATTTGTCCTCGAAATAAATAGCATCTTAGGTAAAGATTTTGTATTATGATTTCCATAATTCTTCACCATCATCTTACCCGTTATTTTTTTAATTAACGAACCTCAACATTAACTTATGGAGGAGCCTATGATTCGCTCTCTTTGGATTTTTTTCTTCCTTATTGTTCCGGTTGTAATAACAATCGCGCAAGAAAAGGAGGAGTCAAAAATTTTTCCCTACCCCATTTATCAAGAAATACTTGAAAATGGGTTAAAGATCGTCTCCATCCCCTTCGATAGTCCGGGAATCATCGCATACTATACCGTAGTTCGTACAGGTTCTCGGAATGAAGTCGAGCCCGGCAAATCCGGCTTCGCCCATTTCTTTGAACACATGATGTTCCGCGGCACGGAACGGTATTCAAAGGATCAATATAACGATATGCTCAAATCCATCGGTGCAGATCATAATGCTTTTACCTCCGACGATGAAACGGTGTATCATATTCTCTCGAGTTCCGATGCCCTGGAGACGATCATGGATATCGAATCCGATCGGTTCATGAATTTAAAATACACTGAAGAGGATTTTAAAACGGAAGCTGGTGCGATTCTCGGCGAGTACAACAAAAACTATTCAAATCCCCTCATGACGATCTTTGAAAAGATGCGTGAAGCCGCCTACGAGAATCATACGTATAAACACACGACGATGGGCTTTCTTAAAGATATTCAGGATATGCCGAATCAATATCAGTACAGTCTTACGTTCTTCGACCGTTGGTATCGACCCGA
>DASRUF010000276.1:0-3990 GCA_035655575.1 Bacteroidota bacterium
ATTCAATAAATATTTCATCTGCAAAGAGCCATGCTTTTCTACCTGCTCCCTTGTGCCAGTCGGGGCACACGCCAATATTTTTAGCACGGATGCGCAAATGAGTAACATCGGTGGCCGAAATGTTTGCCGTGTATTTTCGAATCTCTGGATCTAAAGCTTTTGATTCGGATTCCCGGCGAGTGTCTCGTTGGAAGATCGTTTTGAAATCGGCACCGTCACTTGACACTTCATATTGAACCGATATCGGTAAAAAAATCCAGGCACCTTGGTCTTGAAGAAATCGAACTGTAACTGACGAAATGTTAAATGGTTTTTTGAGTTTTATCGTAGCCATTAAATCCGCCCCTTCGAAACCAACCCAATCACGATGAAAGTCATAGAGGACGCCAAATTTCCCATTAATTAGAGCGTCGGTAGCACCACCTGAGTACTTTTCACTTGGGGAAGATTCGAATGAAATCGACTCAGCAAATAATAGTTGGAAAGATGTTGATGATAAAAAACTATTCACAAATCCTTCCTTGAAAGCTTTTGCTTTCACACTACCTGTTGTTTTCATCATAAAGGGAATAGTATAGATAGGTGAAGATTCGTTCGGCATGTTACCGTCAAGTGTATAGTGAATAACGACATCCGACACCTTGTGCGTGATTGAAACTTTTGTTGGATTCTCAGATGCGGTCGCATCAAGGTTAATGATGGGCTTATCAAGGACCATGGAAGTATTATAAAATTGATCGACGATCGCTTCAAGAATTTTTTGGCCGGCTCTCGGATAATTGATAATCTCACTTAATGTCGAATCATAGCTTTCCTTGAATTCTCGGAGAAATTCAATAATCTGTGCAGGATGATATTGTATTTTTGTCGGGGTTGCAACAGCACGAAGAATTGACGGCGGCGGATTTGCACCCCAATCGCTTTGTGAAAGCTCATACTTCGCCATCCCTACAATCTTTGGAAATCTTCCAAACATTCCCATCATCCCATCCAATAAAGTTTCCTCCGTTTTTTGACTCTCGGAATATCGAATTGTAATTTCAACCTTTTGGCCTGCTAACAACTTCGATGTAAAGATATGAGCCGTTAGTTGATCACCCCTGTACGTCCAGGTTTCCTGTCTTGGCTCAGCTGAATACGGATAAACGACATCATTCACCATTACACTTGAGGGAGGGAAAGACCTTGGTAATCGGATCTCGTACGCTCGAGACTCAGACATATTCTTAAATGCACCATTTCGTGGTGAGATAATCACGTTTAGAGAACCGTCATCGTTAATAACCTTTTTCACATGAGTGTATGTGTATCCGTAGGCCTTGTATTCAGGCGATACGCCATCATCCTCGTAAAGTTTTAGCTCAGAACTGCCGCCAGGAATGAGGGTCAGAACGAGTGTGTCAATCCGACGTTGAAGATTAGAGACGTCTGGATACATCGGAATAATTGAACCACTTTTAATGTATACTGGGATTTCATGGAGAGTGAATTTTCGCTCGAGGACCCTGTCGCCTTTCAGCAATGTACCAGTGAACCATTCATACCAAGTTCCTTCAGGAAGCCAAATTTCTTTTGTAACCATGTTGCTCAATTCAGAAGATTTTTCAGCTACAGGAGCGATGATCATATCATCACCAAACATGTATTGACCTTTAAATCCGTAGGCTTCCTCTCGCTCAGGATAATCATAATACATGGGTCGACATAAAGAAATCCCGGAATCATACGAGATGCGGACAGCGTTGTAGATATATGGATTAAATGCATAGCGTAGATGGAGAGCTTCTCTCATAATCTCAAAATGCTGAGGGTATTTCCAGATACGTCGCTCGATTGACCCCGACTTGGTGCTGTGTGTTCTCACAATCGGACTGAAAATTCCAAATTGAATCCACCGCATGAACAATTCTGGGTCAGGATCATTACCAATGTGACCACCAATATCATGACTCCAATAACCGTAACCGACATTACTTGCGGTTGCAGTAAAGTGTGACTGGTAGGAAAGTGCTTCCCACGTACTCCAGGAATCTCCGGAGAATCCGATCTGGTATCGATGATTTCCCAATCCACCCCAGCGATGAAAGAGCAGTGGGCGTTTTTCTCCTCGTCTCTCCATATCAGTGAAGAATGTGTAATTTAACCACCAAGTATTACTCAAGTCCTTGATCGTTTTAGAGTCGAGCCATTGCTGCCAATCTAACCACCAAAAATCAACACCCATCGATTCGAGAGGTCTGAGAAGAACATGAAAATACGTTTCTGCCCACTTCTTATTCTCCATCGCATATGGGATGTATGGTCGACCGGTCGTGTCAAAACCAATTGCATGGGCGAACTCTGCGTATCGATCCTCCATTGGTGGAATACCAGAAGCAGGATGAAGATTCAAGGCAGTTTTCAATTGTTGTTCTTCAGTCCATTTAAAAAACTTATCCGGCTCCGGAAATAAATCACGCTCCCAGGTATACCCCGTCCATCCAACAATTTGTTCAAACGGGTCTCTGGCTGGATTTCTCCAGCTTAACCCGTACGTTTTATGCCAATCCATATCAATAATAAGTACGTCGATAGGAATATCATTCGATTTTATTTCAGCTATAAGTTTACGCAATTCATTGTCGGAATAAGCCCAATACCGCGACCACCAATAACCGAAGGCGAACCTCGGGGGCATTGGAATTTTACCAGCGATCTGTGTAAAATCGAAGAGGGTTTTTTTATACTCATGACCATAGCCAAAAAAATACCAATCCTGCCGATCGCCAATGGGACGCTGAATCACCCAGCTCCAATCCGAATTATCAAACAACAACGATTTCGAGTCATCGATCAACGACCACCCACTACGCGAAAGAATTCCTTGTTCGAGATTTACATCCTTTTCACCATTTGTCCCATCAAGTGTTCTCGTTGTTCCTTTAAGGTTCAGCGTATCCTTCATTCCCGGTCGCCAGATAACTTCTTTCCCGTTAAGGGTAATTGATATTGAGAGATTCTCGGTAGTAAATTTTCCAGAATTCTTCCTATACCGGAGTCGAACTTTTTCTGTCGTGATTATGATCCAATCATCTTCGTTTTGCACATCATAGTGTGGAACTGGAAGATTTCTATTAATAAAGATAAACGATGCGTGATCTTCGAATGTGCGATCCGCGTTCCATTCCATCCGAATAAGCTGTGGAGTGAGGATTGTAAATCGTACATCGTTGAGAATGACCATCGCTGAGGGATTTGCTTTTGGGTTATCGGCGCTTACAACGATCGTACAAACGAAGCAAAGAAGTATCGACACTTGATTGAATATTCTAAACTTTTCCATAATTATAATTCCTCACTTTGTACTAATAATTATTTCGTCAACAAACAGCCATGCCTTGCCGCCCGCGCCTCTGTGCCAAGGAGGACAAACTCCAATGTTCTTCGCAACCACACGGATGAATCGTGCTGATCGTGGACTACTACTCACCTCAAATTCTCTCAGGATCGCTCCAGATTCTTGAGGAGAGACAGGATTATCTATGTTAATCGATGAACTAAAGTTCTTTCCATCATTTGAGAGTGAGAATTCAACTTGTATCGGAAAAAAAATCCATGAGTTATTATCTTGCAAGCAGCCAAGCGCTACACGGTCGATCACCTTTTGCGAGCCAAGATCGATGATCGCATCAAGGTTATTGTGTTCATAACCCTGCCAGGCGCCGAGACGGAAATCGCTTCCACCCCGGAGACCATCGATGAGTGCATCATCCCCGCCGCCTGTATATTGCTGGCTGTATTTTGAATTCAATATTATCTTCCCAATGGATGCTTTTTTGATAAACTCAGAAGAAACGATTTTACTTTTCTTACCCTCTCTGATTGCGATGGCTTTCATAATAGAAGATTGTCTCAACCATATCGGCGATGAATATGACAATGAGTTTCTATCGGGGTCATTGCCATCGAGAGTATAAAAGATTTTAGCATCTTTTACAACACAACCGAGAG
>DASRUF010000277.1:0-3948 GCA_035655575.1 Bacteroidota bacterium
GATGGATTGAACACGATCTCCGCACCGTTTAAACCGAGGATGCGTGCTCCTTCGGGGAAGTGACGGTCGTAGCAGATGTACACGCCGACGTCGGCATAAGCCGTCTTGAAGACGGGAAAGCCGAGATTGCCCGGCTTGAAATAAAATTTTTCCCAGAAACCCGGCTCTACTTGCGGGATATGGTGCTTGCGGTATTTGCCCAAATATTTTCCATCCGCATCGATCACGGCAGCGGTGTTATAATAGACGCCTGGCATTTCTTCTTCGTACAGCGGCACGACGATTACCATCGAGTATTTTTTTGCTATATCCTGCATCAGCTTCACAGTCGGTCCGTCCGGCACCTTTTCGACCAGCGCGTACCATTTCTTTTTCTGCTCGGCGCAGAAGTAGGGACCATAAAACAATTCCTGCATGCAGAGGATTTGCACGCCCTGCTTGGCGGCATCCTCGATTATCTTCAGGTGCTTGTTGATCATAGCTTTTTTGATAGTTTCGATCGGCTGCTCGGTGGAGCCATCAAATGTTGCTTGTATAAGTCCACCCCGGACGGTTCGTGGCATATTATAGTCACCTTTGATAGTGTTGTGGAATGAGTTGTGAGTGAAATGAAGTTAAAAAAAATTAAAGACAATTGCCAAGCTTATCCATCGGATCCGACGCATGTTTTTGAAGTTATAAATTCATTGCTTTTTGGAGCAGTTTAGCGTATATTTCTCAAAAATTTAGAGTAGAGAAAATTCATTGGATAAATTCATCATACACGGAGGAAGAAAACTTAAAGTAACCATAACTATCAGTGGTTCAAAAAACGCTGCCCTCGCCTTCATGCCTGCAACGTTGCTTGCAAGTGGAAGATATACCTTCACCAATACCCCCGATCTTCGAGATGTTACAACGATGTGCAAACTATTGCAGACAATGGGAGTTACAATCGAGAGGAACAGCCATTCATTATCATTAAATACTTTTCGAGTAAATAAATTTGAAGCGCCTTACGAATATGTTAAGAAAATGCGTGCTTCAGTTTATGTGCTGGGACCCATGGTCTCACGGTATGGGTATGCAAAGGTTTCGCTCCCCGGTGGCTGCGCATGGGGTCCACGCCCGGTCAACTTACATATTGAATCCATCCGTAAATTAGGTGCTAACATCGAGATTGATCAGGGGTATATTGTTGCAAAGGCAAGAAGACTGAGAGCTGCAAAAATCACATTTGATATTTCAAGTGTTGGAGCAACTGGAAATGTACTCATGGCATCAGTACTTGCCAAGGGAACATCTGTAATTAAGAACGCGGCAATTGAGCCAGAAATTACAGCTCTTATAAAGTTCCTATCAAAAATGGGCGCCCGGATTGATGGGATGGGCACGAAGCGATTGGAAATTGAAGGTGTTGATGAGCTCTATCCATGTGATGAGGTCATGATCCCTGATAGAATCGAGGCTGGAACATTTCTCATTGCCGCAGTAGTGTGTGGTGGAACAGTAACACTGAAAGAGTGCGAGCCAAAACATCTGGTTGCACTATCAGCCAAGTTAGAAAAAGTTGGAGCAGTCATTAAAAGTGTGGATCGTTCAATCACTATTCAGGCTCCAAGAGTTATTAGACCTGTTGATGTTACAACAGCGGTTTATCCCGGTTTTCCCACAGACCTTCAGGCACAATGGATGGTTTTAATGTCTATGGCGAAAGGGTCTTCCACCGTCACGGATACGATTTACTTCGATCGATTCAAGCATGTACCGGAGCTTATTCGGCTTGGCGCTGATATTGAAATGAACAAAAATTCAGCATTAGTGAAGGGAGTGCATCAGTTAAAGGGTGCAAAGGTGATGTCAACGGATCTTCGTGCATCTGCTTCGTTGATCCTTGCAGGTCTCGTTGCAAAAGGAAAGACTGAAGTCCTTCGAGTGTATCATCTCGACCGTGGTTACGAGAAGATCGAAAAAAAACTCAGACAATTAGGCGCGCGAATCAATCGTGTATCAGGTCAAGAATTTTGACATCATCGTTAACTGATCATGAAAATCATCGCAGTGATGCCAGCGTATAACGCGGCGAAAACACTCGAGCCAACTGTTCGCGATATCCCGCCCGGCATCGTTGACGAAATCATCGTTGTCGATGATGCGAGTAAAGATAACACTGTTGAAGTTGCACAGAGGTTGGGCGTCACAGTAGTGTGTCATAACTCGAACAGGGGCTACGGTGCAAATCAAAAAACCTGTTATCGCCTTGCATTGGAACGTGGTGCTGATATTGTTGTAATGATTCATCCCGACTATCAATATGACAGTCATTTAACACCCTATCTTGTCGGGTTTATCCGTGACTCCTATTTTGATGTTATGTTAGGTTCAAGAATCCGAACGCGAAGCGAGGCATTAAATGGTGGCATGCCTCTCTATAAGTATCTTGCCAACCGCATACTTACATTTATCGAGAACATCCTCACGGGACATAATTTTTCAGAATGGCACACCGGTTTCCGTGCATATAGCAGAAAAGTACTCGATACAATTCCTTGGGAGAGCAACTCCGATGATTTTGTCTTTGATAGTCAGATGTTAGTCCAGTGTATTGCTTTTGGTTTTAGAGTTGGGGAAATTCCTGTTCCTGTGCGCTATCATGCCTCCTCTTCGTCTATCAATATGCGGCGAAGTATTACTTACGGCTTACAAACCCTGCAAACGATTGGATTTTTTCTTCTCCATCGGATGCACCTCGTACGTTCATCCCTTTTTCGAGCAAAGAAGAATCGCGATTAATTCAATGCTTCATCAAAAATCCCTTCGTTCGATGCTTTCATCATCATGGAAGTATGTTTTAATTATTGTCGCTTGTATTGGCTTAATATATTTTCAAGCAATCCACTTTGAGTTTGTAACGTACGATGATTACGAACTCGTTTATCAGAACAGTGAATTCCTTTCCCAGATAACGAACGCTCTTACGTCGTTTACTACACATGCCTTTACTACACACCGATCGGAAAGTGCTTATTACCGTCCAATACTCCTCATGAGCTTTATTGCTGATTATAAAATTTGGCAGTTGAATCCATTGGGGTACCATCTGACGAATCTTCTTCTCCATTGTTTGACTGCAATCGGTGTGTTGATGCTTGCTGAGAAAATACTTCGGGATAAATTACTCGCATTATTAGCAAGTCTGCTCTTCGCCTTGCATCCCATCCAAACCGAATCGGTTGCATGGGTTTCCGGGAGGAATGACGTTCTCTTGGGATTGTTTGTCGTTGCAATGGTCGTATCATATATTCATTACAACGAAGAGCCGAAGAATCGCAAACGGTATCTTTTCTTGACGTGGCTTTCTTATCTTCTTGCGATTTTCACGAAGGAATCGGGAGTATTTTATATCCTTCTCCTGCCACTCTATGATCTTTGCATGCGAAGGATTTCACTCCGAACGTTTTTATCACGAGATTACGCCCTCAACTTAGTGGTACCGATAATATTTTTCGTGTTCTATCTTTTACTACGATGGAATGCTATTGGGGAAATGATCGGCGCAGATAAATTATATGGTCAGGTTCCAATTTCGGAACGTATTATCCAGATTCCAGGATTGTTTACCAAGTATTTGTCCCTCTTGCTACTTCCCCGGCACTTGAGTGTTGTTCATCCCGCGGATCAACTTATCTGGGTCAATTTCCCGTTTAATATGTTAGCATTCTCAATAACACTTTTCATAATTGGAGGCATTGTTATATCGTGGAGAAAGAATCCACTGGTCTGTTTCAGTCTCTTATGGCTTGGGGTTGGGTTGCTCCCTGCGTTAAATATTTTTCCACTTGCAGTGCAAATATTGGAACATCGACTCTATGTACCCTCCGTCGGATTTGTTCTCATTATTACATTTGGTGTTAATAACCTGCTTACCAAAATACATTGGATGAATGGATATCGATATGCATTAGTCGC
>DASRUF010000278.1:0-3599 GCA_035655575.1 Bacteroidota bacterium
ACAGAAGCCAGAAATCAGTAATCAGTAATCAGGACTCAGGTGTTGACCTCTTTTCAAATCCGAAATTAACGGCAAAGCTCGCACCACAAACCTCGAACCAGATTGGGTTTGATGTTAGCTTTATTTTAAATCACCTCTCTCCCATCTTCTCCGATCAATCGATCAAGAAGGTCGGTCAAAATATTAAATATGACGTCCTTATCTTGGCATCTCACGGAATCATGACAGAAGGCGTGGCGTTTGACACCATGGTTGCTAATTATGTCCTTCGACCTGATGGTCTCCACAACTTAGATGCTTTGGCTGCAGAACATCTCAGATATAAAATGATCTCATACGACGAGTTGGTCGGTACTGGTAAGGATAGGAAGGATCTACGGGACGTGGCTGTTGAAAAAGTTGCCGAGTACTCTGCTCAGGATGCCGATATTACGTTCCGCCTTTTTGAAACTTTAGAAGAAAAACTAACCCAGCAAAATCTCCTTAAGCTCTGTGAAGAATTAGAATTCCCCTTGATCAAAGTTCTTGCAGATATGGAATTAGCTGGTGTCACGCTCAACGTAGATTTTCTTGCTGATTTTTCAAAAGAACTCGACCGTATGCTTGATAAACTCACCACCGAAATCCATACACTCGCCGGGGAGAAGTTTAATATCAATTCAACCCAACAACTTAGTAAAATATTATTTGAAAAACTTAAACTATCAGTCGTGAGGAAAACGAAAACAGGGTTTTCCACCGACGTCGGCGTCCTTGAAACTCTCAGGCATGAGCATGTAATAATAGAGCAGCTTTTAGAGTATCGTCAGCTTCAAAAATTAAAATCAACATACGTCGATGCTTTACCCGCATTAATCAATCCGAGAACCGGTCGTCTTCATACCTCATTCAACCAAACTATTGCTGCAACTGGGCGACTTTCAAGCAGTGATCCGAATTTACAAAATATTCCCATTCGTACAGAGATCGGAAGAAGCATTCGCAAAGCATTCATCCCTGGAGACCCGGACTGGCTCATACTTGCTGCCGATTATTCTCAAATAGAGCTTCGAATCATGGCTCACATGTCCGGTGATGAGGGACTTTCAGAAGCATTCCGCCATGGTGAGGACATCCATGCTACTACTGCGGCGAAGGTCTTTGGAGTCCTGCCCAGCTCCGTCACGAGCGATATGAGGAGAAAAGCCAAGGAAGTAAATTTTGGCATCATGTACGGCATTGGTCCCTTTGGATTATCGACGCGTCTCGACATTTCACAGGTCGAGGCAAAGGAGATAATCACCAAATACTTCGAACGTTTTCCGAAGGTTAATCAATACATCTTTGATACAATCGCTAAAGCAAAACATGACGGATACGTGAGCACATTGTTAGGAAGACGACGTTATCTGCCGGACATCAACAGTCGCAACCATAATGTTCGGAGTAATGCAGAGCGTCAAGCCATCAATATGCCGATCCAAGGAACCGCTGCGGATATGATTAAGCTGGCGATGGTGAAAATACATTCGCACATCGCATCCCGACTAAGTCGAGACATATCGCATATTAGAATGCTCTTGCAAGTTCATGATGAATTAGTGTTTGAAGTAGCTAAAAAGGATGAACGTCCTGCAAAAAAGCTGATAGTAGAAAATATGAAAAATGCTCTACTACTTTCAGTCCCAATTGAAGTGGAAGTTGGGAGTGGAAAGAATTGGCTTGAGGCGCACTGAATTTCATCATTGTAGATTCCAATTCGACTTGTTGTAAATCTTGATCGAAGGTGGATATATTGTAGAGAAAGAAAGAAATATTTGAAAAGAGTTATTACATGTCAGTTATGTTTCGCATATCATAGTTTTTGGGGTCTCCATAGAAAAAAAATCATGAGGGTTTTAACCCCATTATTTGTGGGCTATTATGATGAATCCTTATTCTGCCTAACATCGGTGAGTGATATAACACAGAACCGACAACTGCAATACGGTTATCCTCGACGCGGAGAGGTAACCGACCCAAATCCTCCAATCGATCTCCTCTCTGTTACAACATCCCCTGTTAAATGTTTGACATTCTCAAAGTGTTTGGTTACATTTTCGTTATCAATTGGGAACCACGATCCTGATTACGTAATGGTTGGTGAGTGGTGTCTCATTAGAACCCGCTGATTACTCTCCAACCATTGTACACCTCTCTCTCGTTTTTCCCCTCGTTCTTCTCAATAGAATATTTGTAGAGACAATTTCTGATACTTTCTCCGATGGAAGCTAAGTGTGTATCAAAAGTTTTCTTTCCTGCACAATCTTTGTCAGCAAGCTAAGATCATCGGGATAAACATGGAGGTGTTTATCCCATAACTGTTCTTTCCAGAATATCTATCTGAAATCCCAGAGTCATTCAGAGTTTCGCTGAATTAATTTCTGGTATTTATCTTGAAATCATAGGGATAAGCAGGTGCCTGTTTATTCCATAACGGTTCTTTCCAAGTCTTAAAATCAATTCATTTCGTTCTTCCTAAATTCCAGAAATTCAATAGCGGTCGTTCTTTTTCTGGAGACATGGATTATTTAAAAAATTACCGATAGACGGGATCTTGAAAATCCAAGGTCTTCCTGTCATCGATATTCACGTTAAGACTTGAGAAAGCTTAAAAAATAATTCACTAATCCAAAGTAACCACTCAAAAAACCATGGAGGTTTTATGAAACGAACAATTCTTTTTCTCGTATGGGGATTTCTTTTATCCAGTGTAGCCATACTGGCACAAGTCCCAAACAAAATCTCTTATCAGGGTCTATTAACAACTTCCGCTGGCACACCAGTGCCGGATGGAAGTTATGATTTAAAATTCGATCTCTTCAACGTCACCAGCAGCGGAAGTTCGCTCTGGACTGAGACCCAAACTGGTGTTCTTCTCCTACGTGGGACGTTCAGTGTAATGTTAGGTTCTATTACGCCGCTGGACGCATCATTTAACAAGTCATTGTATGTTGAAGTGGCGGCAGTTGCCGGTCCCGGGATTTCATCGCCCATTACATTCTCTCCACGTTCCGAACTCTCCAGTTCACCGTCATCATTTACGCTTGTTGGACCAAGCAGTATTGCATCTGGTAATTATGCGATTGCCGGCGGTCGGAATAACCGTGCACGCGGAGACTATTCAATCGTCGGTGGTGGAGGTGGTGCCGCTGAATCGGATTCGAATTCTGCAACTGGTGATTATTCTACTGTTGGTGGTGGTAGAAGCAATCTTGCAAATTTATTGTATGCGACAGTCGGCGGTGGCTATGATAACACGTCAAACGGTAATAATGCAACCATCAGCGGCGGTTATCAGAACGCAGCGAGCGGTATTAGTGCGATAGTTGGTGGCGGTACTGCTAACACGGCAAGCGGTGGACAGTCAACAGTTGGTGGCGGTGTTTTTAACATGGCAAGCGGTGGACAGTCAACGGTTGGTGGCGGTTATGAAAACACGGCAAGCGGCGGAATTGCAACGGTCGGAGGCGGAATTTATAACAGTGCGCGAGGTAATTATTCAGTTGTAAGCGGTGGTGGTGGTGCAACTATGGCTGATTCCAACTCCGCACTTGGTGATTATTCAGCAGTTAATGGAG
>DASRUF010000279.1:0-2227 GCA_035655575.1 Bacteroidota bacterium
AATTATTATTCATCGCTGGCATGAATGATTTTCCACTCCCCTGTATCTGTCAGCCAGATGAAATTCCCACAGGTTTTGAAATTCGAAGGACATTTCCCATCAATTGAGGAAGGATGTGAATTGAATCAATCTCTCCGCATACTTTTAAATCTTTGTCAAAACCTATTTCTAGCAGGTATTTCCCATGTTCAGAACTCCTGAGCATTTTCAAAATACTTCTACCATGATGCTTATTGAGCGCGACCGCAGCACTACCGGCATCGTTCAGAATAAGAGGGTGGTCAATCTCCTTTTTCAGCCCCTCGATAATCTTCCCCGCACAGACAGCATCTTCGATACAGAAGTTATTCTCGGCACCCGCACAGATGATAACGAAATCTTCGACCAGTGTTTTCAAAAAAGAGATAACAGCAGAGAGATTAACAAAACTTGCAACCACGAGATTTTTTGCATAACGACCCTTGAGAATAGCCCCCGATCCATTCGTTGTCATGAAAATGATAGATTTTCCTTTGACAATATCTTGCGCAAATTCTGCCGGAGAGTTTCCCAAATTGAACCCGTCAATCATTTTACTATTTCGTTCCCCGGCTCTTAGCGTAACATCACCAAAGAGACTACCCGAGATTTTAACAGCACTTTCAATATTACTTACTGGAATAATTTCCTTTGCACCATTCTGAAGTGCCGTGGCAATGCTCGCACTTGATCGTAACACATCGATAACAACAATGTTTTTATCCTTTAAATACATCTCATCCAATTCTAACGGAGTAAAAAAAACATCAACTCGTATATGTTTGCTCACTTTCATCTCTTATTTCTTTATAAATGGTGTATCTACAATTTTTGCACTTATTTCTCTTCCACGGATCAGGATAGTCACAGAACTCCCCGGCCGTGCATATTGCGACGGAACATATCCAAGCCCGATACCCTTATCAAGCATAGGTGAGATCATACCGCTTGTTACAAATCCGGCAGGTGAGCCATTTGTACAGATTTCATATCCGTGACGAGGCATAGCTTTCTCCTTCTCGATCATGAACCCAATTAACTTTTTTTTGATCCCTTGTTGTTTTATTCTAAGAAGTGCTGTTTTTCCAATAAAATCATCTTTTTCAAGTTTGGTAATCCAAATCAATCCTGCTTCTAAGGGGTTTGTAGTCGTATCAATGTCACTGCCATATAAACAATAGCCCATTTCTAACCGTAAAGTATCTCTCGCACCCAAGCCAATGGGTTTAATATTAAATTCCTTCCCTGCGTCCATTACGGTATTCCACATCCGTTCTGCCGTTGCTGGAGTAGAATCAAAATACAGTTCAAATCCAAGTTCCCCCGTATATCCGGTACGAGATACAGTTATATCAAGACCTACTACGTTTGTATGAACGAAGGAATAATATGGAATGGTTGAGAGATCAAACTTCGTAAGCTTTTGTAAAGTGCCGAGAGACTTGGGTCCCTGGAGGGCAAGCAGCGAAATCTCGTCGCTCTTATCTACCATCTCAACGTCAAAATTTTCTCGATTGTTATTTATCCACTCAAAATCTTTGCTGATATTGGCGGCATTTACCACAAACATAAAATGATCCTTATCTTTGTAGACGAGAAGATCATCAACGATACCCCCGTTGGGATCGCACATTAATGAATACTGGGCTTTCCCATCTGATAATTTTGAAGCATCATTTGTAGTAATATATTGTACGAATGTCAATGCATCTGTTCCTCGGATTTCAAATTCTCCCATGTGTGAAACATCGAAAAGACCAACGTTGTTCCTCACACTCCTGTGCTCTTCGAAAATTCCAGAGTATTGAAGAGGCATTTCGTAGCCGCTAAATTCGACAACCTTCGCATTAAGTTGTTTGTGTATTGGATAGAAAGCGGTTCGTTTCATTGAATTAACTTTGTAATTTCTTCCAATCGGAAAGAAACCGTTCGAGACCAATGTCAGTCAAGGGATGTTTTACAAGCTGAGTAAAAACACTGTATGGCATTGTCCCAATATCTGCACCCACCATCGCTGCTTCTACGACATGCATTGGATGGCGGATACTTGCCACTAAAACCTGAGTTTCAAAACCGTAATTATCATAGATAGTACAAATTTGCCTTATAAGATCCATTCCATTTGTGATAATATCATCAAGCCTTCCAATAAATGGACTGATGATGTATGCACCTGCTTTGGCAGCCAAAAGTGCTTGGGTTGGTGAAA
>DASRUF010000280.1:0-3926 GCA_035655575.1 Bacteroidota bacterium
GGATATATTCGAGTCCAGTAATGTGATTTCGAAATATTGTACAAGTACCAGACTCTTTACTCAGCGATAAAGCGTCTCCTAATGTTTGTTGTATTATGGTTCCATTTTCTCCACGATAACCGACCGATGTGCGAATCCAACCTTGCGTCTGGTTATAGGTATTATGATAGACAATCAAGGCACGCTCATTACCGTTTCGATTACTGAAAGCGAAAACATTTTCATTCACTATTCCCTGATCGGTGAAAAAATCATAAAGGAAAAAATTATCGACCTCGCTAAATAAATGCCGTTTCTTCAAAAGTGGAAAAATCTCCCGCTCATGTCGTGCAATAAGTTCTTGATCGGGTTGTTCATCAGAGTATGCACGGTGATATTCCATTCCATACTTTTCCTGTAATCCTTCAACCTGACCGTGACCGAACATCGGTAGTCCGGGCAGCGTTGTCATCATGAGGCAGATACCGAAATATTTATCGCCTTTCCCGAATTGAGCAACTGCAGTTTCTTCATCGGGATTGTTCATGAAATTGACAAAGCGTTTTAATATCTGAGGATTATACTCAAGAACATTTTTCATTGTCGAGCGATACTTAGCATTTTCTTCCTTCTTCAACATATTCATAAATGCACTATTATACACCCGATGCATTCCAAGCGTTCGAACAAAATATCCTTCTAAGAGCCAGAATGCCTCAGCAAGCAAAAGTGTATCTGGTGCTTCCTGCTGAATGCGATCGACGACTTCCCTCCAGAATTCCCCTCCCATGAAGGAATCAAATTTATCCTTCGTTAATCCGAAACTTGAGCGAGAGGGAATTGCTCCACCAGCACCGGGCTCCGGAAACCAGAGTCGCTGATAATGTCGCTTGGTTAAAACCATTGCAGCATCGAATCGAATGATAGGAAATAAACGAGCAACATTGACGATGGTCTGAATCACCGCTTCTCGAACTTCTGGGAGAAGAAAATTAAGTTGTGCTGTATCATTCCACGGGAGATGCGTTCCATCATTACCATGATATAAATATTTCGCACTTCCTGTCCAACGATCAAGACGCTTAAACACAACAGCCGCATCGGACTTCCGCCAGTATCCATCCTCAAGAAAAATACCAACTCGCTCATCAGAACTTACGTCGGGACTGTTGAAGGAATAGATTGGAAACGGAGGTTGCTCGATTTGAATGAACCAATCGGGATGGTTAATCACCCAATCAGAATCGATGCCCATGTGGTTTGGGACCATGTCGCTTGCAAGGCGGATCCCCCGCCGTAGCGCACGCTGTTGTACATTACGCAATGCGTCTTCCCCTCCAAGTTCCGGTGCAATAGTATAATTGTTTATTGAATAAGCAGATGCGAGCGCCTCAGGATTGCCTGAAAGGTGTTTGATGCGTTGTGAAGCTTGACTTCGTTGCCAGATGCCTATAAACCAGAGGCCATTAAAGCCTTGCGAGGCAATGTGATCCAATTCTTCGTCGGGGATTTGATCAAGGCGGGTAATTGATCGGTGATATTTTTTACTCAGTTGATCAAGCCAGACATAGATACTTTTCGCAATCAACACTAATTTCGACATCCAATTGAGGTCCTGGCTAAATCTTTCTTCTTCGGCTTCATACAATGACCCCCGGAACGTGGGAATGGGCGGTGACTCTTTTAGAAGGAGATCCTTCTCAGTATCTTTTGCTCGATCACGCATTAAAAAGTATCGTTCTTCTTCCCTTAGAAAATCCTCGGCTCCCAATAACTGTAGCATGAGAGGAAATTTTTCAAGTAATGGTCTCCACTGAGTTTGAATGTATTCCAATTGTCCAAGAATGGAGTTTGGTGAGAATTGACTTGGCGCCAGGAGCATTTTTATCAGCGACTCATTATCGGGACCGAATGTTGGTTGTGTTTCGAAAAATTGTTCAATCTTTAGGGTGGCATTGGCGTAGATGGTATTGTTTCTCAATTCATCGTCACTAATGAGTTCTGTGATTTTATTAAGTGCCGGATTTCGATTTTGTAAATAGACGAGTATAAGTTCTTCTAATGTAATGTAACGATGTGATATTCCATCGGTTTCCCCTTTCAAGAATTGCTTAGGTGATTGTTCTCGACTGAAAACTGTAGGTGGTGGGAAAAGATCGAGAAAAGTAGAAAGCGTCATTTCGTAATCCTGTCCAGAAAATGAGTTTCCCAGATATGCATCACATAGAGAAAAGGATTTTGAGTTGACAGTTTGCAGATAACAATTGATAATGTGGTGATAAATTTCGTGAAGCAGGCAAATAGCGTAAAACTGAGCAGGTCGGATTTTTTTTTCTTCTGAATCTTGCAGTCGATTGATTTTCTCCACTAAGTGATTTGATGACTGAAGATCAGCCAGGATGATATTCCCTCGCACTGAGAACACTGAGTCTTCGAAGCCAAGAAGTTCTCGTGCTTTGCGTGAGGGATGGAAATGATATTCTATCATTGCTAAAGTAAGTTCAAGGAGAGTTGTAACTAATCAAAGTGATGAGGGTTGATAAAGCGATTATGTGATGGTTTGTCTATTTTGGTCGTCAAAGAAATGAATTTTTGAAAGATCAAAGTGCACGTCCAACGATTTACCGACCATCGGATGAAAATTTGAAGAAACACAGGCAACGTAATGATGCGGTGCAGTGCCAAGAGTAAAATAGAGAAATGTTTCATTTCCGACTGGTTCAACAACTTCCACCATGACAGTAATTTTTTCACTGGTGTTTTGCTCAGGTTGGAGTGTGATATGCTCTGGCCGGATACCCAGTGTGATGGGCTTGTTTAGATAAGCATTGAGGTTGGGAGAATACCGTGAAGATAATCTCAACTTAAATGCTTTCGTTGAAGGCTCAAAAGTGAAGCTGCCATTGTTTTCCAAATGGCCCGGGAAAAAATTCATGGTGGGGGTACCGATGAAGCTGGCAACGAAGCGATTTACTGGTTTGTTGTAGATATTTAATGGTGTATCGACCTGCTGAACTATCCCTTTATCTAGAACTACAATTCGGTCACCAAGCGACATCGCTTCAATCTGATCGTGGGTTACATAGATCATTGTCGTCTGCAATCGGTGATGAAGGCGGGAAAGTTCCGTACGCATTTGTGCCCGTAAATTCGCATCCAAATTACTCAGGGGTTCATCGAAGAGGAAAACCTTCGGATGCCTGACGATTGCACGTCCCAAAGCCACCCGTTGGCGTTGACCACCCGAAAGAGCTTTCGGTTTTCGATCAAGTAATTCTTGAATACTAAGAATTTCAGCCGCTTGTGTAACACGTTGTTGGATGTCGGCTTTACTGTACTTTCGCATCTTCAATCCGAATGCGAGGTTTTCGTAGACAGTCATGTGTGGATAGAGGGCGTAGTTTTGAAAAACCATAGCAATGTCGCGATCCTTCGGGGGTATGTCGTTAACTAAAATATTGTCAATGAAAATATTCCCATCTGAAATTTCCTCTAAGCCGGCGATCATTCGGAGTGTTGTAGATTTACCGCAACCAGAGGGACCCACCAGCACAACAAACTCTTTGTCTTCGATGGAAAGGGTCACGGCGTTTACCGCCGGGGTTTTCTCGTCGAATTTTTTAGTCAGCTTTTCTAAACGGACACTGCCCATAAAGTGCCTTTCAATGGTAGATGATTGCGTTTTTCAATCAAATATACTCATGACTGCAACGATTCACAAATTAGTAAGAGCATTATACTTGACTTTGGAAAAAATTATTTCTACAATCTTCAGAGGATTTGTATGATTCTAAGCAGCGATAACCATTGTTTGTGGTTTAACCCGTCCATTTATTCGCACAGTTTTCAACATCGCATAATCTTGATGTATTGATAGAGAAATCAATGATAAATCGGCGAATCGAAATTCTCTTCTTAATTCTTCTTTTTGCCTGCCCACTTCTACA
>DASRUF010000281.1:0-13173 GCA_035655575.1 Bacteroidota bacterium
AAGCATATTGAAGGTGTGGATTTTTTCACCTGTCGACGGATCGATGATCGACACACTGAAATATAATGCGATGACCGCAAGCAAGATCAATACGCTTCCCAGCAAAGTGTAGAGGAAAAATTTTATCGCAGCATATTCACGCCGTGGTCCTCCCCAAACCCCGATCAGGAAATACATCGGTAGGAGCATGATTTCCCAGAACACATAGAATAAAAAGAAATCGAGTGAAACAAAAACACCCATCATCCCTGTGTCCAGCAGGAGAAGGAGAGCGAAATATCCTTTGAGAGATTTTTCAATTCCCCACGAGGCGAACACCGCAATAAAGGAAATCAACGCAGTCAAAATAACCATCAGGACACTTATACCATCGATACCGAGAAAATATTCGATTTGAATTTTCCCGAACCACGACACTGCCTTGATATCGATCCATGTTCCTTTTTCAATAAATTGAAACCCTTCCAGCGTATTAATGCCTGACATCCCGCGATCGAACTTGAAATAAATGAGAACGGCTAAAATTACCTGAATCCCTGTGAATAGCACAGATGTCCAGCGTATCGCATCATTGTTCTGTTTGGGAAGAAGCAGAACGATCACCATTCCCACGACCGGCAGGAACGTTATCCACGTTAGTATACCTAATCCGAGAAATTCCATGTGTATATATTTCCTCTATTTCATGTAAATTAATTTCCTGGTTTCAAGAATATTTTCGCCCCTCAACGTGTAATAATAAACACCAGTTGGCGATCCCTGAGCATTCCACATAACGCTGTACGTACCAGGAGTTTTCCTACCATTAATAAGTTCAGCTATCTCATTACCGGAGACATCAAAAATTTTTAAAACAACATCTTGAGTGTGTGGGATTATAAATTGGATTGTGGTAGTCGGGTTGAAGGGATTGGGATAGTTCTGCGATAAAAAGAACTGGTTAGGTAACCGATCATTCTGTGATAAGTCTTCAACACCAGTGGGAATACCTCCGGTTGTTGTGCGGAGAATTGTTCCATTGTTACCCACGGTCGTCCCGATATTTGCATTAACGAAGGAAACACTCCATAAGACATCAAAGACCCCGCTTGTTTGAAGTGTCCAGTCAACCCCTCCATTTGTTGTATGGAGAACGATACCAAACATGCCGACGGCTGTCCCGGTATTCATACTGGAAAAGCCGGCACCAAAGAGAGGCCATGGAACCCCACTTGTCTGCGTCGACCAGCTATCCCCACCATCTGAGGTGCGAAGAATTATTCCCGCACCACCCACTGCAGTCGCTGTGCTTGTATCGACAAACGAAATACTATAAAGAGCAGTGTTCGTATCGCTTACCTGTTGCGTCCAAGTTTCACCACTACTCGTCGTCCGTAATATTGTTCCACCCGTACCAACTACCAACCCTCTCTCTGAGTTAGCAAATGACACACCCTGGAGATGAGATGTTGCACCGCTCGGCGTGCTTATCCAGGTATTACCTCCATCGCTTGACCTGAGTATAAGACCACCATAACCAATGGCTATCCATACATCTGAAGTAACACGTGATATTCCGGTAAGTCTGTTCAAGGTTCCACTCGTTTTCAGTTCCCACGTCATTCCGCCATCCGACGTACGAAGTATTCTGCCACTATCACCGACTGCAATACCATTATTCACATCAGTGAATGACACGCCGTACAACCAGCTCGAGACACCACTTGATTGGCTTACCCACGTTGAGCCGCCATTTGTTGTGTGAAGAATTGTTCCTTCCTCGCCTACCGTTGTACCGTTATTAGCATCCACAAACGACACCGATTGCAATGTGTTCGTTGTTGCACCCGATTGATTCATCCATCCCTGCTGGGCACGTGCATGGCTTACCATGCATACACACGTAAATAATACTATCCATAAGTATCGATGACAATATCGCATGGCGTTGTATCCTCTCAAGTTATAGATATTCTGAAAATTTTTCACGCGCCCCTCAGCAAAAAGAAAAACACGATAACACCCAACATGACAAAAACGATATACGTCTGCACTTTCCCTGTTTGAAGTTTTCTCATTAGGATCCCAAAGAAACCCGAAAAATAGGCGACACCATTAACAATTCCATCAACGATGTACTTATCGAAACCACCTGCCCCTGCCCAAAAGAAAAAGAACGTTAGGGCACCAGCACATAACGCACCGAGAAAAGAAACCATGATCGATACTAAGCCTTCCGTCGGTGCTGACATTGCTTGATATGATACAATCAAGATGATGATCGAAGTAACCAAACCTATAAAAATAAAAACTTTTGCATTCAATGGCTTCAATTTCCAATGATCTTTGTATCCAAAAACGATAGCCCTCGTCCAGCTTGCAGTACCATTGACAAGTCCATCGATAATAGTATTATCGAACCAGCGTAGGATGCGAGTAAATACAATCGTACCGCCTACGACAAAAGCTCCGTACACTTCATCGAAATACCATTTGTTCAATAAAAATTTGTAGATACCACTAAACTTTTCAGCCAAAGCATCAGCATTAATTTTTTTCCAGCGATAGGTCATGAACGCCATGAAAATACCTATGCCGGCAACGAGTAGGGAGAGCACCATCGCAGGCAAATGGGCGTGATGGAGAGCCTCCTCAAACGTCTCGATCGAATGTGCTTGAACAACCGTAGGCACCACACTTTGCGGACGCTCCATTGCATGATAAAACCATCCCGAAGATGCATCGAATGGATTAAACGAATAAAACATAAAAAAACTTAACACGGCGAAGACGATTAATGGGATAGTCATCACCGCTGGTGACTCGTGAATAAATTCAAATCGATGGGTTTCCTTATGACCGCCCATGAATGTAAGTATTACAACTCTGAACATGTAAAACGCTGTCAACCCTGCAACAAAAAATCCAATGATCGGAATAAGATAATGCTTGCTTAAATCACCGAATGCCAATGTTCCCGCGAGGATAGCATCCTTGCTTAAAAACCCCGATGTCAAAGGAATTCCAGAGATCGCCAGCGTATAAATGATGAATGTAAAAAAAGTGACTGGCATTTTCCCTCTCAATCCACCCATGTTCCGAATATCCTGAGGATCGGTATGATGATCCCCTTGATGATGTAAAGCATGATGCATCGCATGAATTACCGAGCCAGAACCGAGAAATAATCCCGCCTTAAACATTGCATGTGTTACCAGATGAAAAAACCCTGCCGTGTATGCGCCCACACCAAGCCCCATCACCATATATCCGAGCTGAGAGATCGTTGAATATGCGAGGACTTTTTTTATATCGTTCTGAGCGATTGCAATCGTTGCAGAGATGAACGCCGTAATGGCACCAATGTACGCAATGAACACTAATGCATCGGCAGTCATCATGGAAAATGTCCTTGCAACAAGGTAAACACCCGCTGCAACCATTGTAGCCGCATGGATAAGTGCGCTTACAGGCGTCGGTCCTTCCATTGCATCCGGCAGCCAGACATGTAACGGAAATTGCGCCGACTTCCCTATCGCACCACAGAAAATTAAAATCCCAGCCGCTGTTAGCCATTCATTACTTCCATAGGGAATATTTCCTGATTGTATTGCATTAAATATTTCCGAAAATGTAAACGTTCTGAATGTGTAGTATAGGATCATGATACCTGTAAACATTCCGATATCACCGATCCGATTAACGATGAAAGCTTTTATCGCAGCATCAGACGCTGATTTCTTTTCATACCAATGCCCTATCAAAAGATACGAGCTTAACCCTACAAGCTCCCACCCAACATACATCGTGAAGAAATTATCCGTCAGTACGATCACCAACATCGAAAACGTGAATACACCTAAATAAGCAAAATAGCGCGTGAACCTGATATCACCGTGCATGTACCCAATCGAGAACAAATGAACGAGAGCACTCACCAGACAGACAACAACCAACATAATCGCGGCAAGATTATCTATCGTTATCCCAAGGAATACTTGTAAGGGACCGAAGAATGGTACATTACCAAAATCAATCCACTGAAACTTCCACGTAATTGCTTCAGGATAGTTTGTCAATTTTATGATCATCACGATCATGGAAAGTGCAAGTCCGATGAACAGCAGTATTGTTCCAATCCAGCCAGTCAACCTGTGCTTTGATTGCTCACCCCCTCCTGATATACGCTTACCGAAAAAAATCAGGAAAAGAAACCCGAACAGGGGAAGCAAGAGAATGACGATTGAGGTTTGTATTAACTGTTCTTGAGTCACAAGGATTATTCCTTCAGGGCGCTGACTTCATCAACGTTCACTGTGTTGAAGCGATTATAGATATTGAGAACGATGGCAAGAGCGACAGCAGCTTCTGCCGCAGCCAGTATGATTACGAAGACTGCTATGGCTTGCCCATCGAGATGGATTCCACCATAATGCGAAAATGCAATAAAATTTATGTTTGCTGAGTTTAGAATTAATTCAATCCCCATGAGAACCATAATCGCATTACGACGTGTAACAACACCATAAATACCAAGCGAAAAAAGAATTGCACTAATGATGAGATAATGTGTAATTGTTACAGAGGGAAGCATGTTATAGTAGATTTACATTTGATATCGGAAATTTTTTATCACGGCGGGCAATCAATGCGGCGCCGATCAGGGCAACGAGTAAGACGATTGATGCGACTTCGAAAGGCAGGAGATACGTTGTCATAAACATTTCACCCAGGGTAGCAGTCGTTGATTCAAGCTCGGGCTTGTCATGGATTATCTTCCAATCAGTGATATAAAAAACTCCACACAACGCGCCTGCAGCAATCGCAACTATAATAGAGGCAGGCAATGTTTGCAATGTGCCTGTCTTGATCTCAACATTTACAACTTTGTTCGTTAACATCACCCCAAACAATAGTAAGACGAGAATCCCTCCAACATAAATTAGTAGTTGAGTGACAGCCAAAAAATCAGCATTGAGTAATACATAAATTCCTGCCACTCCAAAAAATGTAAACAACAATGCAAATGCCGAGTAGATGATATTACGTGAAAAGACAACGATCCCAGCTGAAGCGAGCGTTATGAATGCGAAAAAGTAAAAAATCATATCATATAATGTCATGAGCAATCTTATGCTTTTTTTTCTGATGGTGGCTGGGTAGTGACTGTACTCGTTTTCGATTGTCCATCAGAAGCGACTGATGGTTTGGGTATAGCCGGTGAACCTGAAGTACTGCTGGCAGGAGTTGGTGGTTTTGGCTGTGCAGCTGCTGCAGCTTTTTTAGCTGCCTGCTCCTTTTCATATTCAGCAGTTCGGTTTTTAATCGACGGAATTTCATCCTTCGTCAATGTAACATAATTGTATATTAAATCGTGTCTCTTAAATTCTGAAAATTCGTAAACATCCGTCATGTAAATACATTCGGTCGGGCAGGGATAAACACAAAGACCGCAATAACAACATTTAGCTATATCGATATCAAATTGAGTAACCCACAATCGCTTCTTATGTCCAGTTGATGTGATCCCTAAATCTTCCGTCGGAAGAGATTTTACCGTATCGATAGTTATACAATTGACTGGACAAGCAATTTCACATTGCAAGCATCCAATACAATCATCCATATTAACGTATAGTCTATTCCGAGCACGCTCTGGTAGTTTTAATTTTACATCAGGATACTGAATAGTGACGGCCGGAATGAACAAGTGACGAAATGTTACGGCCATTCCAATTAAAACTGACCAGACTGAAACGAAAATATCTCTGAAATATTGATTCATAATATTATATCATCATCCAGAGACCAACACCAACAATACATGCAAATGCCCATGGTGTGAGAACTTTCCATGAAACGTACATTAACTGATCCACGCGAAGCCGTGGTAATGTCCACCGGAGCCACATCTGAACAAAGACAAAAAACATTCCTTTAGATAAGAACCAGAAAACTCCCCATACAGGACCGCTTAGAAAATTTCCGAATGGACTATTCCAACCACCTAAAAAGAGTGTAGCACCAATCGCTGAAACAGCGAACATATTGGCATACTCAGCTAAAAAGAAAAGCGCAAATTTCATTCCACTATACTCTGTATGATAGCCCGCTACAAGTTCCGATTCCGCTTCAGGAATATCAAATGGTGTTCGGTTGGTTTCAGCAAGGGAGGCGACAAAGTAAATGATGAAGGCAATAAAAACAAAAGGAAACTTTTGAAAAAGCAACCAATTCCAAAACCAACCAGTCTGAATCTGATTGATCTCTTGAAGATTCAATGTTCCCGTCATCATAATCACGACAAGGAGCGCTAAAGCAGTTGGAATCTCATAACTAACTATCTGAGCAGCAGCACGCATCGCGCCGAATAACGACCACTTGTTATTTGATGACCAACCTGCCATAAGAATCCCGACCACAACGATGGATGAGACTGCGATAATATAGAACAACCCGATGTTTATATTACTGCCAATGTATGCACTACTGAAGGGGATCGTGGCAAACGCAGCATAGGAACCTATAAATACCACGAAGGGCGCAAGGAAATGCAGCTTTTGGTCTGCTGCTTTCGGAACGATATCTTCCTTTTGGATAAGCTTGAGAATGTCAGCAAGTGTTTGAGCCCATCCATGCCATCCACCAACCCGCATCGGACCCAAACGATCCTGCATATGGGCTGAAACTTTCCGCTCAAGCCACACCGCAAAGAGCGCGTATGGCAATACCCACAATAATGGAATAATCGCCATTATCGTGTAGATGAAGAAATGATTGTCGAATATATCTCGGAGGACCTGTTCCATCGGTATTATCTATCCACCTCCCCCAAAACGATGTCTACGCTTCCAATTATTGCTACGATGTCAGCAATCATGTAGCCCTTACAGATTTCCGGACATACACTCAGATTGACGAATGCCGGTGACCGAGCTTTCACACGATAGGGTGATGCTGATCCATCACTGATAATGTAGAATCCTATTTCACCGCGAGGTGATTCTGATCGTACATAGACTTCACCAGGATTCGGACGGATACGTTTAGGTATTGCAGACATCACATCACCCTCGGGGATCTGTTCAAGCGCCTGCTCTATAATATTCAAACTTTGCTCCATCTCCCAAACCCGTACCATGTAGCGATCCCAGCAATCTCCAACCGTACCCATTAGTCCCTTCCCAATTTGTACTTCCCATGTAAATCGATCATAAATTGAATAAGGATCATCTCGTCGTAAATCAAAATTAACGCCAGAACCCCTGAGCATAGGACCAGAACAGCCATAAGCAATCGCGACATCAGCTGGCAGAATGCCGATATTGGCAGTGCGCTTTATGAATATCTCATTATAGGAGAGTAAATCGTTCAGTTCTTTTACCGTGGGGCGGAAGTATTTACAGAAGGCTTTTGCCTTATCAATGAATCCGGATGGTAAATCATGAGATACACCACCAACCCAGATATAGTTATAGAGGAGCCGCGCACCACATGTAATTTCGAATAAATCTAATATTCGTTCGCGATCGCGAAAACAGAACAAAAAGGGTGTAAATGCTCCAACATCCAATCCATAGGTACCGATAGCGATAAGGTGAGAAGCAATGCGTTGTAATTCCCCCATAATCACACGGATATATTCCACCCGCTCGGGAATTTTTATGCTCAAGAGTTTTTCACACGCTAAGGCATATGCCCAATCCATGTTCATCGAAGCTATATAATCCATTCTATCACAATACGGAATGACCTGCTGATAATTCGTCATCGCTTCCGCATGTTTCTCGAAACAGCGATGAAGGTAACCAATATGAGGAACGACATCGACAATGATTTCGCCATCAACGACAAGCTCAAGCCGCAGGACACCGTGGGTTGACGGGTGTTGTGGTCCCATGTTGATGACCATCTCTTCGGAGCGAAGAGTTCTCCCGGTGGAGGTCTTTAATGGAATGGACTCGGTATCAATCATCGACGAGTGGAGGGAATTAATACGGTACCTTCATTCCTTGATAAAACTCAGGTACTTTGAAATCTTTTCTTAACGGATACCCATCCCAATCGTCGGGAAGTAAAATTCGCCGTAGATCGGGATGACCAATGAAATTAATGCCAAATAAATCATAAGCTTCCCGTTCATGCCAATTCGCTGAGGACCAGACATCGACCATCGAAGGAATCTCCGGTTTATCGACAGGTACTTCAACTTTAATGGTAATTTTATGGTGTTTCTCCATTGAAAAAAGGTGATAAACAGCTCCAAGTAACCCCTTTGTATAATCCACACCACTCAAACACATGAGAAAATCAAATCGTAAACTAATATCGTCACGGAGATAGAGTGCAATCTCTTTAAATTTCGTCGGTGAAATTTTAACGTATGGGTCAAGCACTCCTTCGAATTTTCCATCGAGTATGGCTTCACCTCCGCCGGAGGCGGATCCGCCTTCGGCGGAAAAAACCTGTTTAAGATTATCAAAAATTTCTTTGGGGGACATCTCAAGAATTTATAATTTTTGAATTATGCGGATTTTTTGATCATACTTTCGGATCGAATTTTTTCTTGTAACTTGATTAATCCTTCCATGAGAGCTTCCGGTCGGGGCGGACATCCCGGCACATAGACATCGACCGGAATAACACGATCGACACCCTTGAGAACATGGTATCCATGTTCCCAATAGGGTCCCCCACAATTTGAACAACTTCCCATTGAAATCACATAGCGGGGTTCTGACATTTGATCGTATAATCGTTTGATACGCGTTGCCATTTTTAACGTTACAGTACCCGCAACAATCATGACATCCGATTGTCGAGGTGTTGCCCTGGGGATTACACCAAACCGGTCGAAATCATAATGCGACGCGGCAGCTGCCATCATCTCGATGGCACAACACGCCAAACCAAATTGCATTTGCCAAAGCGATGAAAGCCTTGCCCAATTCAGGAGACTATCGAGCGACGTGATGATAATGTTGCTGTTATTGAACTGTTTATCTAAGAGACCCATTGACCACAAATTCCATTATAAAGTAACTTCTTGAGGTGACCCCTGAAATTTTTCCATTCTCCGCCCTGTAGTTGGTATGTGGGGTGCCGGTCTATCCCAATCCAAGTCTCCTTTAACCCATACATATGCATAGCCGACCATTAAGATTGCAAGAAAAATCATCATTTCTACGAAAGCGAAGGCTCCTAACTTTTGATATATAACGGCCCACGGAAAAAGAAAAACTACCTCCACATCAAAAATCAAAAAAACAAGCGCTATAACATAAAATCGGATATTAAATTTTACCGATGCGTCCCCAATGGGTTCTTCGCCACATTCGTAGGAACTAAGCTTTGCGGAATAGGATCGGTTTGGACGGACTATCCAAGCCGTTATCAATCCCCCCATGGCAAAAATTGCCCCAACGATAAAAAAAACAAAAATGCGCCCGAATTCTGTCAACATTGATTGAAACTCTTAAATTGGCTGCGAGTTATACTAAAGGTGTTAATTGTTTGGATAGATGAAAAATCAAGAGATGATATTTCTAATTAAAAACCGCTAAAATATAGAAACTATTTGATATAAAGTCAAAAAAACAGTTTGTTCGGTCGTCGTAATTCCTTACTTTTGCCATATTTCATGTTGTATAGTAAATTTCTCTATGGCTGAACAAAATATTACAGTGAAAAAGTGCGGATTCTGAAAAAAAATAAAGAATTGCAATGAGTAGAATTTTTTTTACAAGTACACTTAAAAAATCTTGACTTTTTCATTCTTAACTTGTATAATTCAGATGCATGAGGGCGGGACCCCACGGTCTCTGACTTCGCCTCCCAAGTTGGATTCCAACCCGCCCCATGCTTTTTATTTTTCACAACCACACTTCCAACCCTAAACCCGATCATTTCTCAGAAGGTTTTGAAGTCCATTTTGTTTCTGGAGTTTTTGTTCGTGCATTCTTCCATCGGGCAAGAACAAAAAATAAATCTGATAGGCGATTCAAATAAATCACAGTATCTCCCCCCATACGCTCTTCCCGAACGAGCCGTACTACAAGACGCTCTGCTCTTCTACAAACAGTGCGGGCATGGTGGAGCATTGCTGCGGTTTGATCTCCTCCGGGTAAAATGAAGCTTCTTAACGATTCTAACTTCGGTTCTATTATATCGATGTGTTGTTCTAAGCGCGAAACATCAGATGATTGAATTCGTCGGATAGATTTATTTTTTGTAGTTTGCGGTGTGGCAAGATCAGCTCCGAGTGTAAAGAGATCGTTCTGAATTTCTATAAGGAGATCGTCAATCTTTGGATCGGTGTTAAATGATCTGCAGACTCCAAGGATACTATTCAATTCATCAACGGTTCCATACGCTTCGATACGAAGAGCGTCTTTTTGTAAACGATGGCCGCCAAATAGCGACGTTTCTCCTTTGTCCCCCGTTTTCGTGTAAATCTTCAATGTTAAATGAAATATGAAAGATGAATAAACTCTTCGAACTCACATCAGATAACTGTCCATCCAGCCAATCCGATATTTATCCGGTGGGTAGACGGATCACTCATCCAACATTCAGCTACTTTTTCTTGCCATCCATCATTGAGACTGGCAGTTCGTTGTAGAAGTGTGTCACTGTTCGAATTCCACCAAAGAAGTTATCAAGATTTAAAAATTCGTCCGGTGCATGAGCGTTCTCATTGGGTAAGCCAAACCCTAAAAGAACTGTATCCAATCCTAAAATTTCTTTGAACTCCACAACAATTGGGATGGATCCACCTTCCCTCTGGTAAACTGGTTTCTTATTAAATCCCTTTTCCAAAGCTGAGATGGCAACCCGAACTCCCGGGCTATCAAGCGACGCGAGCACAGGTTCGCCTCCATGCACATAGCGAACATTGACAGTCACGGTACGAGGTGCAATCTTTTTAATATATCGAGTAAAGAGTTTTGCAATCTTCTCTGCATTTTGATCGGGGACAATACGCATCGAGATTTTTGCCGATGCTTTCGAGGGAAGTACAGTTTTTGCCCCTTGGCCAGTGAACCCACCCCATATCCCGTTACATTCCAGCGTTGGACGTACCCATAAACGTTCAAGAGTTGAATGGTTTTTTTCGCCGTACAATTGTTTCACCCCTAACTCATTCGCATATTGCCTGTCATTCCATGGAAGACCCTTAAACGCTTTCCGTTCTGCACTAGTTAATGGTAGAACATCTTTATAGAACCCAGGAACGGTAACGCGTCCATTTTTATCATGAAGTTTGGCAATGATTTCAGCCAAGGCTTGAATCGGATTGTGGATCGATCCACCAAATGAACCTGAGTGAAGGTCGCGATTTGGACCTACAACATCCACCTCCATATATGATAATCCACGTAATCCATAACAAACGCTCGGAATATCTCTCGCGAACATCGAAGTATCAGAGATCAGCACTACATCAGCATTGAGCATGTCCTTATGCTCTTTGACAAAGGTTGTCAAATGTTCACTCCCGATTTCTTCTTCTCCCTCGATGAGAAGTTTTAGGTTAATCGGCAGCCCGCCCTTATTTTTCATGTATGCTTCAATACTTTTAAAATGAATATAAATTTGGCCCTTATCATCAGCCGACCCTCGTGCATAAAGATTTTCACCTCGAATTGTCGCAGTGAATGGCGGTGAGCTCCAGAGATCGATAGGATCAACAGGTTGAACATCATAATGGCCATACAGAAGAACAGTAGGTTTATTCGGAGCTTCCAACCATTCAGCATACACAATGGGATGCCCCGCTGTTGGAATAATTTTACTATTCTTCATCCCGATTTTTTTAAGGTGATCTGCTATCCATTGGGCACATCGTTGTATATCCGGCTTATGTTCTGGGGATGTGCTGATACTGGGTATTGCTAACAATTCTTTTAACTCATCAAGATAGCGCTGTTTATTGTTGTCAATATATTCTAATATCTGTTTCATCAATTTGTTCTGTAGAATAAATGTTAGTACGAATTCGAGAAGTTATCTTCGGCAAAATAATATATGAAAGACCATTCCTACTTGCAAGATAATTTTAGGCATAGAGATTGTAGTTCATATTTATAGAAAACCTTAAAATTCTTGATAATAGATTCAGTTTTAAGTACCTTAGAGCCATCAATTCTCATTCTTGATATGCGGTTTCTCATCACCTTAATACAAGTTCTTCTTCCACTATGTTATTTTGCTACGATTTGGGCATATGCAAAGGGATTTTTTCGTAGCTTACGTTTTGCGGAAATAATAAAAAGACCGCTTCTCGCATTAACTCTTCTCTTGCATGCAACGTATATATTAGTACGGACAATAGAGTTCCACCACCCACCGATAACATCTGTGTTTGAGCTTTTTTGTTTGATCGCATTTGTGATTGGACTTGCCTATGTGTATATCGAGCTTCGAACGAGAATAACTTCGACAGGATATTTTATTCTGATTTTACCATTTTTCTTTCAGTTGTTCTCTTCTATTTTCATCAAAGAGATCCCTGCGATACCAGAAATACTTCGAAGTAACCTCCTTGGCTTTCATGTAACCAGTGCTCTACTCGGCTACGCCGCCATTGCCATTTCCGGGGTATATGGATTTTTATATCTGATGTTGTATCATGACATCAAGTCAAATCAATTTGGAGTAATTTATAAACGACTCCCAAATTTAGAAAAGCTCGAACGCATGAGCTTCACTGCAACGGTCTTCGGCTTCATTCTACTAACGATTGCAATAATCGTAGGACTCATCTGGCAATCAAGAATATCGATTGATATGTCATACACCGATCCAAAACTGTTTGGAACGGTTGCAATCTGGATATTCTATGCGATCGGTCTGATTGCAAAACGATTGATTGGATGGCAAGGACGACGCATGATGGTACTCTATGTGTTTGGGTTTACATTGATCATTTTTTCAATGACGATCATAAATATTTTTTTTAGTGAATTTCATAAATTTGATTGATATGGTCGGGGTTCAAGTTTCGAGGTTAGAGAGATTGAATCGTTCTGACTCAAAACTCAAACCTCTAAACAATCTATGAACATTTTCTGTCTCGGCATAAATCATCGCACCGCACCAATTGAAGTCCGGGAAAAGCTGTGGTTTTCTTCCGCCGAAATTAACGCTTTCTTGCAAGACTTAAGACAGCTCGTTGCCAAAGAATGTGTTCTG
>DASRUF010000282.1:0-4270 GCA_035655575.1 Bacteroidota bacterium
AATTTTTTGGTGCATTGATACCCCCTTGAGCAGCGATACTATGCGCACGACGTGGTGATTCGTGATAACAGAGTGCCGTTACATTGTAACCTAATTCGCCGAGAGAAGCAGCCGCCGACGCACCTGCTAATCCCGTTCCAACGATGATAACATCATACTTCCGTCTATTGGCGGGATTAACCAGCTTTAAATTAAACCGGTGGTTATTCCATTTTTCCGTTATCTGCCCTTCAGGTATTTTTGCATTCAAGTTCATGAATACCTCTGATCTACTTCAAAGAAACAAGAGAAAATAAATAGGCATAGAGGCAAATCCTACAGGAAACAATAGCCAAAAAATAATACCAATACCTTCGATCAATGCTGCATATTTTTTATGTTTTAAACCAAAGGTCTGAAAAGCAGATTGGAAACCATGATGCAGATGGAATGCTAATAGACCCATCGCTATAACATAGAAAATACAATAAACAGGACTACGAAATGCCGATACGACTAACTCATACATCGATGGATTATCAGCGTGATAAAATCGGGCTGGAACCCAAAAAGTTCTGAGGTGAACTACAAGAAAAATAAAAACAATACTGCCCGTAAAAAACATTACTCGCGATGACAATGAGCTATTCTCTTGAGGTTTGGTAACATCGTATTTCTGCGGCCTCGCACGCTTGTTCTGGATCCAAAGAATTACACCTATGATCGCATGACCGAATAAACCCAAAAATAGAACGATTTCGATCGCCCTGATGAGAATGTTCGTCGACATAAACTCAGAATATGCGTTGAATGCCAATCCACCATCATTTTTGAAAAGGAGAAAATTTCCCAAGAGATGAACAACGAGGAATGTGCAAAGAAAGAGACCAGTAATTCCCATCAGGAATTTTTTCCCGATGGAAGAGGAGAAAATACTTGTTATATTCTCCATGGATTGTATGTATTCACCGAAGGATTCATAAAAAGAAAATCGTGTCCCTCCACACGCCGTCCAATTTATGAAATGATGTCGAAATATGCAAGAAAAAAACGAAAGACTGTTTATACAAATTGAAGGCGAAGGTTCCTTAATATCACATTGATATTAAAAACTCTTCGCCTGTATGATTATTGAATGATGTTATTCTCGTTACTACCTTGTACCCGGAACCTGTTGTGGCTGAGGCACTGGTTTTCGAGGAAATTTCTCATCACGCATCGCCGCATTGTAAGCAAATGCAGCCATAATCACTGAAGCCTGTTTCAAGTCAGCCTCCTGTGCTCGATCATAGACATCCATTGTCGAGTGATGCGTCCTTGTGTTGTACTCCAAATCATCCTGAATGAATTGGAATCCAGGTAAGCCAATTCCATCGAATGAGAGATGATCGGTCCCTCCAGTGTTTTGAAGTGTTAATGTTGATGCTCCTTCATCTCGAAATGGCTTAAGCCATGACCGGAAGATTGGTCGGACAAAGTCATTCCCTTGCATATAGACGCCACGAACTTTTCCACTACCATTGTCGTTGTTGAAATAAACGGAAAACTTATCAGCGGCAGGTTTGAGTTTTAAACTTCCTCCGGGTTCAAACATTGATCCTTCTCTTTCACCATAATGCTTTTTCACAAACGCTTGTGAGCCGAGAAGTCCTTGTTCCTCGCCACCCCATAATCCGATACGGATTGTTCGGCGCGGCTGAAGATTCAACGTCTTTAATATTCTCATTGCTTCCATGCACACTGCAGAGCCTGTTGCATCATCGGTTGCACCAGTTCCTCCATGCCATGAATCGAAGTGCGCTCCAATCATCACAATTTCATCCTTCAGATCAGTACCGGGAATTTCGGCGATGATATTGTGACTCGAATCCTCTTTATAAAAATTTACATCGAGGTTCATTTCCATTTTTACCCGTTCGCCTTTTTGCAGCATCCGCACAATCCGATTATAATGCTCTGCGCCCACAGTAATTTGTGGAAGAATTTTGGGTGCTTTAGGATTGTATGCACTCATACGCCGTGTAAATGGCGTGTCGGGATGCGAGGGAATCGATGCACCTTGAACAAAAATATTTCCACCATCGCCACGGCTAATAGTTAGAAGAGCAAGAGCACCTTCTTTCTGTGCAAGTTCCATTTTATGATATTCAACAACTGCCCGAGCCTTCTGCTCTGGTGTTGACTCAAATCTACGTTGACGCGGTTGAGGCATATCCGCATTGGCGAGCTGTAGGAGACTTGAATCAGCATCCCTTGTCGCTTCCGGCTCGAAATGGGCTTTGATGTCTCTCGGTTCATTGATCAGTACAAATTTCCCCCTCAGCTTGCCACGAAATGTTTCCACGGCACTATCTGTTTTTGCGTCAAAGTAAATCACTTCACTCGTTTTCACACCACCTGTTCCGGGTGACCACGCTCTGGGAAATGAAATAAGCGGAAAAATTTGTGGCTCAATCACATGGGCAGAGTATCGCTTGAGCGACCAACCTCTACCGAACGGACCCCAAGCTTCCAAATGAGAATTACTCAATCCCCATGAATTGAATTTTTCTCGAGCCCAATTAGCTGCTTTCAGATACTCTGGCGAGCCAGTCAACCGAGGTCCATAGACATCTGTCAAGTAACTGAGAATCTCCATCACTTTCGAGCGATTCATCCCTTCATCTTTTATTTGAGCAACCGAAGCTGAGTCGAATTTTTCTTGCTTCGATTGCATATAGACAGTGGAACTGAGGATGAAGAGTAAGACAACCACCAAATAAATTTTTTTCATAACCTTCTCCTTTTGTTGTGAGATGTTAAAATATAAGTCTTTAAATTATTTTCAACAATAATCAAAACGAAGATATATTACAACCCCTCTTCAGCAAGCACATAGGAAAGTATTGCCATCGCAATCGCACCTAATTGAAGCTCTCGCTCGTGTACCTTATCGATTGTATCATTATCAGAATGATGATAATCGAAATATTTTTGACCATCGACTCGTAATCCTAAGGCAGGAACCCCTTGCCTTCCAAGCTCACCTATATCGGCTCCACCGCCACCTCGACGAATTCGATCGGCGTCAATCGGTTCGAGAAGATATGACCATTTTGCTATCCTGTCAACTATTAGAGAGTCAGCTTGCACCCCAAACCCTTTCGGCGTAAATCCCCCAGCATCAGATTCGATTGCTGCAATGTGTTTCTCACCCGGGCGTTTCTTCGATGCGTATGCTTTCGCACCCTGTAATCCATTTTCCTCGTTCATGAACATAACTGCTCGGATGGTTCTTTTTGGTTTTAAACCTAATTCTTTCATTAACCGTAACGCTTCGATGGCTTGAACACATCCGGCGCCATCATCATGAGCACCCTGCCCTTTATCCCAGCTATCAAGGTGACCTCCTATGAGAATTACTTCTTCGGGTTTTTCATCACCTGACAATTCACCAATCACATTGGCAGATTCCACATCCGGAAGTGTTTGACATGAGAGCTTTAGATTCACTTTCAAATCTTTTTGTTTTTTAAGCAACTCACTGAGTGTATTCGCCGCAACTGTGCTGATCGCAGCAGTAGGTACTTTCGGAATCGTGTCATTATAGTGCATGGCTCCAGTATGAGGATTATCATCAATCTGCATCGTCATAGAACGAACTAACGCCGCAACCCCACCCACAGTTGCTGCTTCAATCGCCCCTTGGCTCCGTTGATTAACGGCTCCACCATATGCTTCACCCGGATTAATCTTACTTCGATCCATAGGGCGATTGAAAAAGATTATCTTTCCCTCAGCTTGGGCTTTCATCTCCTTCAATTGGTCAAATGATTGGACCTCTAAAACCTGTGCCGTAATACCTTCCCGGGGTGTGTTAATACTTCCACCGAGCGCGCATATTGTAAGAGGCATAGTCACAATTGATGAGGTATAGATAACTGTACATTCTTCTACATCACCTCGGACCCATCGTGGCACCATGACAACTTCGAGTCGGACGTTATCAAAATCAAATCCTTCCATTGTTTTTTTTGCCCACTCGACTGCTTTTTCTGCTTGCGGCGATCCGCTAAGTCGAGCACCTATCTTCGTTGTTAATTCATGAAGCAGCTCGTATGCTTTTCCAGACGCCAGTCCCTTCGAAATAATTTGTTTTGCAATCGTTTCATACGGTCGAACATTTTCTACCTTGACTTGTGAAAAGAGTGAAGAGCAAAAGAGCGTGATCAATAAAACCAATGCAGAACAACGTAATCGTAATGACATATATAGAGATATCCCCTGTCGAATTTCTGAATTGAAGTAGATA
>DASRUF010000283.1:0-2421 GCA_035655575.1 Bacteroidota bacterium
CAGCATACAGAGATTTACCGTTCAGGACGGAAATTGCCAACAGCATAACGCTCTCGACGTTCCATGGAACTCCAGCCGATGAGATTGAGCATATCTGTGAATTTCTTCTTGCGGAGATGGACTACCATGTCATCATCAAAATGAATCCGCCGATGTTGGGGAAAGAGAGAATCGAGTATCTGCTGCACGAGAAGCTTGGGTACACGGACGTGGAAGTGAACGAGAATATTTATAAAGTAAATATCAATTTCCCGGATGCCGTGGGGGTTGTTCGAAGACTCCAAAAAGTGGCAGCACGACGAAGAAAAAAAATTTGCGTGAAATTTGGCAATACGCTCGAAGTGCTCAACAAAGGAAAATTTCTTAAGGACAAGATTCAATATCTCTCAGGGCAGCCGCTGCACGTTCTACATCTTGCACTTGTCGATGAATGGCGTAAAGTCTTTGGCGCCGATTTCCCGATTTCGTTTGCCGCCGGAGTTGACGCAAATAACTTTGCCGATTGTGTCGCCATAGGGCTTGTACCAATCACCACCTGCACCGATCTTCTCCGACCGGGAGGATATGGTCGGTTACCACAATATCTTTTCAATTTGGAAAGGAGTATGAAAGAAATCGGAGCTGGGACAATTGAAGAGTATATGGTTAAATCCGAAATCCGAAATCCGAAATTCCAAACAAATCCCATCCCGACAAAGTCGGGACAAATCCCAAATCTCAAATCTGCTGTTCTCAAGAACACTTCTAATCTTTTGGAAAAAAGTATCAATAATCCACGCTATCATTATTCTGGGAACAAAAAGCCTCCTCGCAAAATTGGCAGCCACCTTCATCTTTGGGATTGTATCAATTGCGACAAGTGCATACCTGTCTGTCCAAACGATGCAAATTTTTATTTCGAGGTTGAGCCGTTTGAAATTCAGTACAAAAATATCGAAATTGTGAACGATACGTGGCGCGAAGTTGAAGGCGGAATCTTTAAAATTGAAGAAAAACATCAAATAGCCACGTTTGCCGATGCATGCAACGACTGTGGCAACTGTGATGTATTTTGTCCGGAGGATGGAGGACCGTACATTGAAAAGCCACGCTTCTTCGGCTCACTGGATTCATGGCAGAGGTGGAAAGCATTAGGTGGATTTTTCTTCACAAAGGAACATGATTGTGTTGTTTTATATGGCCGATTTAAAAAGAATGAGTATCGCTTGATTCTCGAAACTCAACAGAAGGCACGATTTCATTGCGATTCATGTTCGATGATTCTCGATTGGGAAACCGGCAAGATTCTTGGTATTGAGCACCAAAATAGTTCAGAAAATATTGTTGTCGATATGGCATATTACCTTACAATGGAAACATTATTGAAAGGTATGATGGATGCAAATCGAGTTCATTTTGTGAATGTTGGATTTATTAAATGAAAAATAGTTTATGAAATTCGAATATGATCAAGAAAGAAATTTACTCTACTTGGGTTTTCGTGAGAACCATCCGAGAGTTGCGAAGACGGTTACAATCACTCCGGGAGTTCATGCTGATTTTGATTCTCGAGGAAAACTCTTGGGCATTGAAGTTCTAGAAGCATCATCATTACTCGGGAAGAAGATTGAAATTGAATTACCAAGGTTACGAACCTCCAAACGTGCTGTCTAAGCGAGCCATTCGAGTGCCTCAATCATCAGTTGAACCTTCTCGACAATTTCAGCAGATAGTTTCATTTATCCTTAATGGCAAACCGTTTTCCGCGCTCATAGATAATGAAACATCTCTCATGGATGTTCTCCGTGATCAAGCTGGGTTAATCTCACCCAAAAATGGATGTGCACCTCAAGGATCGTGCGGGTGTTGCACTGTTATTGTCGGTGATAAAGCGCTTTCATCATGTGTGGTGCCTGTAAAAAGTGTTTCAGGGAAGAAGGTTCTCACGCTCGAAGGATTTACAGATCGGGAGCGGAAGATATTTGCACGATCGTTCACCGTTGCAGCCGGGCTTCAGTGCGGTTTTTGTATTCCCGGTATTGTGTGTCGTGCGAAGCATCTCATCCAACAAAATCCAAATCCAACACGCGATGAAATTGCTCGATCCCTCAATAATCATATTTGCAGATGCACAGGATATGTCAAGATCGTTGATGCCATTGAGTTCACAGCAAGATCACTGCGCGGTGAGCCGTTGCCCGAGCCAGATTATTCCGGTAAAATCGGATCGAGCCTTCCACGAATGGATGGTGAAAAGTTTGCCCTGGGTGACCAACCCTACATCGATGATATGAAGTTTCCGGATATGCTGCATGCTGTATTTCTCTTCTCCCCTCATCCCAAAATCAGAGTTAAAAGAATCGATACATCAGAAGCAGAGAAAGTTTCGGGTGTTGTTCGCATTGTGACTGCTAAAGATGTGCCCGGCCAGCGGAAACAAGG
>DASRUF010000284.1:0-2063 GCA_035655575.1 Bacteroidota bacterium
ATGGGAAAAAAGCAAAGTGGAATAATTCAATCAGCTATGGGGGCGGTGAGGGCCGTGGAATCGGAGTATTGAATCGAACGATCTATTTGAGTTTAGTTAACGAAGTAAGAGCTTATGATATCAACGGCACCATATTGAATCGCTTCTTCGGTCGATCCATGAATTTCATTTTACCCTGGCATATCACTGTCGATAGCGAGCAAGATATCTACTTTGCTGATTTCTTTCGTGGAAGAATTGTAAAAACCACAAAAGAGCTGCTCGATCCAACTCCGCAGGTAAGCTTCCCCAGCCCAACGACCGCGTTAATCGAAGCGAAGAGCAATCAAGATACTCCATTTGAGCTGATCATAGAAAATAAAAATGGTACCATCATGAAGCATATACAATCTACTGGCACTTTCATTCATGAACTACGAGTTGATGGTCTTTTACCATCGACAACATATCAATATAAATTCACACCGACGTTGGGCACTATTCCGCCAATGAAAGCTTTTTCCCGACACAACTCTTTTATCACTCCGCCAGTCGAGAAGAATGGCAAACACTATTCTCAAGTGCGGATGGTTGCGCTTATCTTTGCCAATGTTATTGATGATCAAGATAGCTCAAAAGGAATCCCAGAACAACCTCTTCTCTCAAACATGGAAATTGATCGCATAAAAGGACAACTTTCAGATGCGGTAAAATTTTATTGGATTCATTCTTCCATGAATCTGTTTCTCAATTTAGAACCCATTGTAATATCAGATCGGCTTCAACGAAACACACTTTACGGTCAAGAATGGTGGTATCCGCCTAAAGAGGAAATAATAAAAAAATATCTCACCTTACATGAAAAACAAATCAGTGATTACGCTGCTATCCTCTATCTCACGTGTACTCAATCGTACGACTCAACCTTCAAAAAATATGTCCTTGCCGGAAAAGGTGGTGCATTCACAAACGGTGTTGGAACTGGAAAAGGATACGGCATTTCGTGGTGGGACGTTACCAAGAAAAACCACAATGCTGGAAACAATTGGCTCATGGTTCATGAATTCAATCATCAGCTTGATGATATCTTTTTAGCAAGCGGATATCCTGAATATTGGTTTAATCATATCTCTCCAACAATCGGTACAGCTGGAAAGTTTGGCGAGCATTTCGATGCAAATGCCTATATACTTCAGAGTGTCCCTAAAGAAGAATGGTTCGATCTCTTATATTCGACCCATAGATTGACACGAGATACCGATCATGATGGTATCCCTGATAATGATCCACACTTGCCCTTAGATGAAGTCCGACTTGGCAGTGATACAACAAAAACTGATACCGATGATGACAGTATTTCAGATTTTCAGGAACTATTTTTTTCAAACTGGTTAATTGAGGGGTGGGGAGAAACGTGGGGCGGTCAACCACTATTTCCCGATCTTCAAAGTCATGATACGGATAACGACAATATACCTGATGGAAAAGATATTTTACCGTGTTCTCCTATTCCTTCATCAATTCGTCGTGGCTCTTTAATGATCGATGGTGCGATACCAAAAACTGAAGACTTGAAATTTTATGATTTCCACGATGATCGAATTAATGCAACAATCTACGCGGCATGGCAAGACAGTATGCTCTCATTTGTTTTTGAACTTGATCGAGATGTTTCAATCAAACTCATGCTCGATGCAAATTCAGATGGTTGGTTCTTAGGCAGAGATAATTTCCTCATCACGTTGTCATCTAGAGGAGATTCACTTTTACACTCGCAGGTCCAAATCTTTAATTGTACTCAGCCAAACCGCTGGCCCTTCATGGATCAAACACTTTCAAATCAAATTAGATTAGAATCTTCACTAAAGAAAATTGGCTCTAAAAATGTTATCACGCTGAACATCCCTAAAAATGATTTACTCGGCCTGTCACTCACCCCGAATGAACAAATCGGTCTTCTGATCGGCTTTTTATGTCCGTTTGATGATGATCAGAATAGACGGTACCTCACCATTTTTGAACCCAACCGATTCATCGGTCTGCATTTATCAAGCGATTAAAGAATCTTCTCCAGAAAAGAAAAG
>DASRUF010000285.1:0-8131 GCA_035655575.1 Bacteroidota bacterium
TGATAGCTGCGACATTTGTTTCCAATTCCTGTTTGGAAAGAAGTTTTCGTTCCTGCGTTTTGCCGCTCGGATCACCAATCATTCCAGTGCCACCACCGGCAATGGCTATTGGTGTATGCCCAAATCGTTGCAAGTGTACCAGTCCCATAATGGGAAGCAACGAACCAACATGCAAACTCGGTGCAGTTGGATCAAAACCAATGT
The DNA here is from genome assembly GCA_035655575.1 of Bacteroidota bacterium. Taxonomy (GTDB): domain Bacteria; phylum Bacteroidota; class Ignavibacteria; order UBA10030; family SZUA-254; genus DASRUF01. Next base: position 205 of record DASRUF010000285.1, read on the forward strand.
AGCCAGTAACTTTGTTACTTCGGAGGTACCCCTCTATTCCCTCAGTTGCAGAATATATAAAACCCCGCCACCTTAACTCATTTAAAAAATCTTCCACTTACAATATTTTCCTCTAATAAACTTCGATGATTGAAGCAATAATACAAAAAATACTGATTCTTTTGCAAAAAATTCTTAAAACCTGTGATAATTTAAGCTATTACACAAAAAAGAAATAATGTCATCACACCCTCTTTTTAGTGAATTTTATCAAAAAAAGAAGAAAAACAATGATTTCTTGGAATCGTGTTTTGATAATATTGATTACCATCATTGATAGTATGAATAAAATAGCTTATTTTTTTGCACGTTACTATGACAAAATCTAATGAATTAACGCTTTATTTCCATGGTAGATCTTAACGAAAAAAAAAATATTTCTCCAAAAATACTATACACTCTTGGCATCCCGACGTTTCTTATTGCTGTCGTCATCTCCGTAGCAACCCATCGGTACGCCCATCTCTTTATACACGATTTTGCATGTAGATCGATTGTAAATTATAAAATTGATATTCAACGACTCATCAGCGTACATGTGGATGAGCTCTTATGTCCACTGGGTCATATTGCCGGACCTGCGTGGTCATTAATTTTTGCACTGCTTTCCTTTTCCCTGTATCTTCGTTTTAATCGTAATCTTTTATTTGGTTCGCTGGCATTCATCAATGCGAGTATGCGGATTCAGGAGTCAGTTACTGTCTTTATTCAACTCCTAATCTCAGGTCGAGCAAAACTTTATTCTGATGAAAGCGTAGCACTAACCCTTTTACAAGCAAAAGATCCTGCATTATCACTTGTTATCATTTTCTTCTATTCTATTACAACATTATATCTTACCATTACTATTGTTCAAGACACAAAAGCTATTTCCTATAAATGGTTAATAGCCTCAGTCCTGTTTATTGCAATTTCCCCCCTCGACTATCTCCTCTGGAAAATCTCTATACCCTATCTTTTGAAAGAGGGACTATTAACATTTTTCTTAAATTGAATATTCGTCAAGCGGCACGAAATTAGTGTTTCTGAAGAACGAGGGAAGCAGCTTTGAACCCACTCATCACTGCACCTTCAATCGTTGCTGGTAATCCTGTGTTTGTCCAATCCCCCGCAAGGAAAAAATTATTTATCAGAGTTTCAGTATTCGGTCGGATACTATTTGATAGACAATCAGGTGAGAATGTCGCACGTCTTTCTTTAATAACAACCGAATGAATGAGTTTTGCTTGTCGGCTCTGCGGATAAGCTCGGTGAATATCGTTCAACACAAGTGATAGAATTTTTTGCTTCGGTAAATTTACAATATTATACGCTCCACTAATCACTGAGGAGAGGTAACTGCTGGGCTTACTTGTATCATTCAAAATTTTTCGCTTATTGAACACCCATTGTAAAGTGCTGTCGATGAAACCACAGTATTCTAAATTCATGAATTCCTTGTCAAACCAAAGGTGAATAGATATAATGGGTGATGAGTTCAGTTTATGAAGATCTGAAAATGGTGTTTCCGAGTGAAGAAACTCAGGAATGATTTTATTTAACAATAAATGGGGAACTGAGCTTATCACATATCTTGCTGGAATAAGGTCGCCATTAGTTAATCGAACTCCCCCGATATTCATCTTCGATAATTCCAATTTTTTGACTTCTCGATTGAAAAATATTTTCCCTTTATGCTGCCGTAGAATGTCAAGGGCAGTTCGAACATATAACTCAGTTTGTCCGATTAATGGAATCATAATTGAAGAATCCGCTTTGCTTCCCATAAATGCTGTTCGAAGTACACGAGCGAAGAGAAGAGCAGAAGCTCGCTCTGGTAGTTCATTCATTACTGAAATTGCTATAGGATACCATAGGCAGCTTTTTGCATGATCTGATTGACCAAGATCGTTTAACCATTCTTCAATTGTAAGTCCCGCTAATCGTTTTTCGATTTTGGTATTCCATCGGCGAAGAAATAACCCCACTCTTAGTAAATTGTGGCGTTGACGGATCGAGAGAAGTTTAAACTTCAACATTCCCACGGTTAAGTGAAATGGCTTGGGAAGAGAAGAGAGCTCAAATTCATCGAAACCCAATGACGGATGGAACAATGGCAAACTGAGCTTCTTAAATCGTTTCAGGAAATGTTGAGTTCCAATAAGTTTAAGATAATTGAGTGTATGAGTATACGCCCCAAGGAGAACGTGTTGACCATTGTCAATGCTGTCACCAGTTTTAGTATCAACATAGGAATAACAACGCCCGCCAAGTTTTGACGACTGTTCAACAATTGCCACCTGAACACCATTCAATGCAAGCTGAACAGCCGCAGCGAGACCACTCAACCCTCCACCGATGATTACCACATCAAAAATAAATTTCGGATTAGCTACCGCCTTACTGGGATTGGATTTAGGATTTTGGGAAGGTGACAAATTATTTGCCCAGCAGCCTTTGCTTCACCCAATATTTCAGCGCAATGAGAAATTGGATTGTTCTGGGGAGGTAGACAGGTTTTTCGAAAACATTGTAATTGATTTCCTTGATGCGAAGAAGCGTATGGAAATAAATCCGCTCCATGATCTTTGCTGCGAACATCGGGCGCCGATCTTCAAGTGGCAAGGAATCCTTAGCACGCTGAAAATATTCTTCGGCTCGTGAGGCTTCGAATGACATCAGCGAAACAAATTCTGGAGTATATCGATTTGCAAACACATCCTCATTTGTATATCCAAAACGTCGAAGGTCCTCTTGGGGAAGATATATTCTTCCGTATTTGGAATCAATACCGACATCGCGTAGGATGTTCGTTAATTGGAGTGCGATTCCAAGGTTGATAGCATATTCTTTGGTTTTAGCACTTCGGGAATTAAAAATATCAAGACACATCAATCCTACAGTGGATGCTACAAGATAGCAATACTCCTTTAATTCATCGAATGTCTCATAACGATTTTTCAAAAGATCCATCTCAACACCTTTCACCAGCTCATAAAAATACGAAACAGGAATTTGAAATCGTTTGGCAATGAGACTGAGTTGATTCAACAACTGATATTCGGACTTCCCATCCAATGCATTTTCAAGTTCTCTCCGCCATTTCTGTAATCGTTCTATATTCTTGGAGACATCTTGATTATTATCCACTATATCATCGGTAGTTCGACAAAATGTGTAGACTGTCTTTAATGCCTCACGTTGAAATTTAGGTAAGAAAGAAAACGAATAATAAAAACTCGTCTCACCACCCCTAATCTTTAGAGACCCCTGTTGATATTCTTCCCCACCACGAAGAGCAATCACGTCAGATCCCATATCCGACTACTTTTGCCAAACTGAGTAAGATTGTCATACAAAATACCTCTTAACAAGACTAATGCTTTATGACGATTCTTTAGATTAGGTCGTTTCGTAAAGACATCGTAAGAATTTTTTTCGATCATCTTGAGAATTGCCATCCCACCAAACCAAACGAGTTTCAATTCAAGTTGAAGCTCTTTATTAACGAGCGATGGAAGCTCTGCCCCTTTATAAAACAGCTCTCTCGTCCGAGAAATTTGGAATTGCATGAATTCTCGAAAATTGCTATTAACAACCCTTCCCTGCCAGTCATTGATTGTGTAAGAACACCGAGCCATATCATTTAATGGAACATACAAGCGATCCTTCTCCATATCGATAGCTATATCTTGCCAAAAATTTGTTAATTGCAGTGCAGTACATATGTAATCCGAAAGCGCATAGAGTTTTTCATCTCGATATCCGAATATAATAAGAACAATCCTGCCGACTGGGTTTGCTGAGCATCGACAATAACTTAATAAGTCGTCGAATGTCTCATAGCGCTTTTGTTTGACATCCCTCTGAAACGCATCCAACAAATCTTGAAATAGCGTGATGGGAATTTCGTATCGTTTAATCGTTTCACCGAGGGCAAGAAAAACTGGATGCTCTGCATTACCTTCATAGCATTCCTTAAGTTTTACTCCCCAATCATGCAATCTCGTTAATCGATCTTCAGAGGAAAGATCAAATTCATCTGCGAAATCATCGGCAATGCGACTAAAAGCATATACTGCTTGAAGGTACGGTCGTTTTTCTGCAGGTAAAAACAACGAAGCAACTGGAAAATTTTCATAATGCTTATTCGTGAGCTTCTCGCAATACGAAAACGCCTCATCGATTGTATATTTCGTTTCTTCAACCGTCGGTGATTGTAACAATGATTTCTCTATCGTTCTCTCCAATACAACGATGCAAAATAGTAAACAAACGAAGGAAAGTCAAAAACAAAAAACTACTCGGTTTCATTTCAAGAATAAATATTTCAAAGGAATAGAGCAATCTTCTAACATTTCACATCTTCTGATGTCTTTTACTTCCTTGCAAATCTGTCACATTTATCGTATATTTTTAAAGAATTTATGGCGGAGTAGCTCAGATGGTTAGAGCAACGGAATCATAATCCGTGTGTCGGGGGTTCGATTCCCTCCTCCGCTACATTCCCCTCTCAGATATGCCAAGAGGGATTTTTTTTACCAAGCACAAAAGACGAGTTATGCCTGTAGAATACTTGATCCGTGCGTTCCGAGAGTTCAATCGTCAACACCGGTTGATTGATCGTGGCGATAAAGTCATCATTTCGGTAAGTGGCGGAGTCGATTCAATGGTGCTGCTGGATATTCTTGTTAAAGTATCAAAGGAGCGAAAATTAGAACTCGCTATTGCACATTTCAATCACAAATTACGAGAAAAAGAATCGGATGAGGATGAATCGTTCGTCAGATCCGCTGCAAAAGCTCTGCGACTCGAGTGTTATGTGGAGCGAGCGAATACCGAATCAATTTCAGAGTCACAAAAGCTCTCACTTCAAGAGACCGCACGTGAATTGCGGTATCATTTTTTCAACAAGCTTCGGAGCTCTTTGGGTTTCAAAAAAATCGCAACTGCACACCATGCTAACGATAACGCTGAGACGATTCTGTTTAATTTCTTGCGGGGTTCAGGAGTCCATGGACTTACTGGCATACCCCCATTCAGAAGCGATATGCTGATTATTAGGCCACTCTTGTTTGCGACCAGAGATCAAATACAAGAATACGCTGTAAAAAATAAGATCTCATACCGCGAAGATTCGTCTAATACTCAAAGTTATTATACCAGAAACTTTCTCAGGAATGAAGTGATACCATCGATCCAAGCGAATATTAACCCGAACATCATTGGCACTCTGAATCGCACCACAGAAACTTTTGGTGAATTAGAGAAGTATGTACAAAACGAAACTGAAAATTTTTTACCATCGATCACCATTCGTCAGTCGGAGAAAGAAATTATCTTAGATAAACAAGGATTCCACAGCAAGCCCGTATTAATCCAAGAGTATGTATTATTACGACTGGCTAAAGATTTCATGAAATCAGAGGTAGATTTCAATACGGTAAAGAGTATGCTCAAAACAACAAACAGTGAAACCGGTGCTTATTGCACACTCGCGAGGGACATTGTTTTCTACAGAAATCGAGATACGATTGAATTCAGACGAGCGCTTCCAAAAATTTCATATCGATATCAAGTCGAATTGAATAAAACATATAATTTTGATCAATTTCGTTTTTCATCATCAATCGTCCAAGATGCAACATTTTCAAAAAATCCACTTATAGAATATATTGATGCTGATTCAGCAGGAAAAAAGATCATCATTCGTTCATGGAACGAAGGTGATTCGTTCATTCCGATTGGTATGCGAAATAAAAAGAAAGTAAGCGATTTTTTTATTGATGAAAAAATTCCTTTATTTGACAAGCAACTTATCCCGATTGTTGAATCTGATGAGAAAATAATCTGGATATGTGGTTTGCGATTGGATGATCGATGCAAAGTGACAAAAAAAACAAAAACTATTGTAAAGCTCGAATATACGCCACGAGAGCGACTTTAAGAAATGAAAAAAAATATCAGAGTGAACAATGAGACATTCGTTATTTATCTTACTGACAAGAAGATACGAAAACGAGTCATTCAACTTGCAAAGCGAATCAGCGAAGATTATCAGGGGCGTGTCCCAATATTCATTGGAATTCTGAACGGCGCATTTATGTTCATGTCAGACCTCATCAGACATATCAAAATTGATTGCGAGATCGATTTCTTAAAGCTCTCAAGCTATGGTGATGCTAAGATCAGCTCTGGAAATGTGAAAACGCTAAAAGAACTTAATTGTCAGGTTGAAGGTCGTGATATTATTGTTGTGGAAGATATCGTAGATACAGGCCTTTCTGCTGACTTTATCACCCGACTTATCAAACAAAATAATCCTCGAAGTTTAAAATTTACTACATTGTTGTATAAAAAGGATGCTATAAAAATTAATGTCCCAATCGATTACATCGGTTTTACGATTCAGAACTATTTTGTTGTAGGTTACGGGCTCGATTATTCTCAACAAGTAAGAAATTTACGCGGGATTTATCGCCTCGAAGATAACAAGAATTGAATGATTTGAAATAAAAATATGGAAGAGAACAAACAAGACACCAAACCTACTAAAGAGAAACGATTTCAGCGCAAAATTCAGCGCCCTCGTCGTAACAGACTCTCAAAAAATCAATTTCGGAATGACGACGATTTCAACTGGAGCAAAGTATTAAAAGTTGTCCTGAGTTGGTCGGCAATCATTTTTGGCGTTTTCATTGTTATGACATTGTTCAAAGCGACCGAGGGGACTGAACATGAAATTGATTTTACACAGTATCAAAACCTCCTTCGGGACGGACACCTCAAATCTGCCACAATAAAAAAATCAGACCTGAACAATTTTGATTTCCATGGTACGCTGGAATCAGCCATGAGTATCACAACATCAAGTGGTAAAATAGTTCAAGGCGATCGAATTGTTGTCACCCTCCCTTATATCGATGGAGATGTCATCAAAACATGGAATGAAAAAAACATTCGCTTCACGATCACCAAAGAAGACAACACCTGGATGAATGCTCTTTTAAACGTCCTACCCTGGATATTACTCCTTGGAGTCTGGTTGATCATCATGAGGCGAATGCAGGGTATGGGAACAAAAGGGATTTTCTCCTTTGGAAAAAGTCGTGCAAAGGTGATGAGTGAGGGTACAACAAAAGTCACGTTCCAGGACGTCGCTGGTGCCGATGAGGCAAAAATCGAGCTACAAGAAATTATTGAATTCCTCAAAGAACCATCAAAGTTTCAGAGACTCGGCGGAAAAATTCCCCGCGGAGTTCTCTTGCTCGGACCGCCTGGCACAGGTAAAACGCTGCTGGCACGAGCAGTCGCCGGTGAAGCTGCTGTACCTTTCTTCTCGATCTCAGGAGCAGACTTCGTTGAGATGTTCGTAGGCGTTGGCGCCAGCCGAGTCAGGGATTTATTTGAGACGGCAAAGAAAAGCGCACCTGCAATAATCTTCATCGATGAAATCGATGCTGTTGGGCGTCATCGAGGCGCTGGCCTTGGCGGTGGACATGACGAACGAGAACAGACGTTGAATCAATTGTTAGTTGAGATGGATGGCTTCGAGCAAAACAGCGGTGTCATTATCATCGCTGCAACAAATAGACCCGATATTCTCGACCCAGCGTTACTTCGCCCAGGCAGATTCGATCGTCAAGTTGTCGTCGATCGTCCGGATGTTCGCGGTCGAGAAGGTATCCTCAAAGTTCACACACGGAATATTCCACTCGATGATGACGTAAAACTCGAGGTATTGGCAAAAGGTACTCCAGGCCTTGCAGGAGCTGACTTGGCAAATCTCGTAAATGAAGCTGCTCTACTTGCCGCACGTCAAAATCAAAAAGCAGTCACGATGCAAAACTTTGAAGAAGCGAAAGATAAAGTGATGATGGGGATGGAGAGGAAAAGTTTGATCATCTCA
>DASRUF010000286.1:0-3012 GCA_035655575.1 Bacteroidota bacterium
TGCCGTACATCAACCGCTCCACCTTTAATACTCATGTCATAACCTCTAACCGAGGTAGTGCCCGAAGTATAATTTGTGTCGTTGGCTTGGAATGAGAGGTAGTCTGAATTTTCAGTAATAAAAAAAACTTCTCGATTATGATTTCTATCGCTAAAAACGCCATCCGTATATTCAAGGTCGACACGATCATTTATAACACGAATAGCTTGCGCCGATGTTCCATTTGGCAATGTTACTGTACCATACCCATTAGCATCAAACGTGCGCGTGGCAACTTCATAGTTGTTAGGTCCTTGATAGAATGTGTCAACTGCGGTCCTCTGGGTTCCTAATGTCAAAGGAAGAGGTACATAGAGCAATTTGGGTGACCAGTGATAGATGAAAAGAGTATCTATAAAGCCTGGCACGACATAATGAGTTGCCACCCCTAAAGCATAGAATCCGTCACTTTCCGAGCTCAAAAATATCGTCGAAGTCAAAGTGCCACCGGGAACAGGTGGTGGTGATTCCAATATCTGAGCGATATTTGCACTTGGAAATTGATCAGCACCGGGAAGTCCCGTCGGTGTGACATAGCTCGACAGGGTTGTGTCGCGACTCGTATCTGTTCCAGCAATCGATGCAAAATTAAATGTCTGTGCTGAACCTATGGCGTTTCCTAAATTTACAGAAGGGTGTGGGTCATAATTAACATTGATATCCATTCGCTTCACATTTAAAAATCCTGCGTCAACATCGGACTTTGTGATCGTTATTTGTGAATTCGAAGTAAAGATAACAAATACAAGAAGAACGAAGAAACTAAAAAATCGTAAAGTATTGATCATATTGTTACCCTTTATAGTGATGGAATATTGTTTCTGGAGTATATGAAAGTTTATTGTGAAAACCAAGCGGAAAATTTCATTTACGTAATCCCCTTTCATATTCATAGCGAATGGTCACTGCCTGCGACCACCAAGCGCTCAACTTGTATCGATTTCTGAGATACTCGGCAGATGAAGTATGACCTTTTGCTGATGCACTCCATTTATCGAGAATTGCATTCCACTCCTTCGTAGATTTTCCAGTCTTTTCAACAATCACTTCTTCCCTGAACATTCGATACCCTGTTTGCCTTTTTACCATAAGTTGATCCACGCAATGAGAGAATGGATTAACACCTCACTCAAGAAATGAATTCCCATCAATCGTCTTTCTTAAATTTGAGTGATGCAGAATTAATACAATATCTTTGGCCAGTTGGCTTTGGACCATCCTCAAAGACATGACCGAGATGCGCACCACACCGGGAACAAGTGACCTCGATCCGTCTCATCCCATGCGAGTTATCCGATTCCTCTGAGATTTTTTCGTCGGAAATGGGAGACCAAAAGCTGGGCCACCCAGATCCAGATTCGAATTTCGTCTGGGAGTTAAACAATTCATTCTCACAGCACACACAATAATAAACCCCCTGCTCATGGTGATTCCAATATTCTCCTGTGAAAGCACGTTCAGTGCCTTTCTTTCTCGCAATAGCATATTGTTCCGGAGTTAGTTTTGTTTTCCACTCTGCATCAGTTTTGGTAAACTCATTTTCCATCATTCCTCCTTTATAAAATATAAACTCAATGAAAAGACTTGCTATAAATTTAATCTTAAATAATACTTAGTCAACGCACAACCGAGTAATAAGGAATTCATCCAGAAATAATACGAACAAGGAAATAATTCTTAATTCCTTTTCTCAATATTACAAACTTTTCATTTATCGCATCTTCTGGTTTTATCATTTTTTCTGTTTCGTTAACTCTTTTATTGTTGAGATATACGCCTCCACCACCAAGAAGTCGTCGTGCCTCACCTTTAGACGTGGAAACTTTTGCCAGAACCAATAAATCTACAATAGATATTCCAGCATTGTTCAATTGATTTTTTGGTAGTTCTACCGAAGGCACATCACTAAAAATATCAAGTAGTTCTTTTTCAGTCACATCGGTAATCTCATCTCCAAAGAATATCTTCGATGCTTTGACTGCCTGTATGAGCGCTGTCTCGCCATGCACTAATTTTGTTACTTCTCGTGCTAACGTTGTTTGTGCTTCTCGTTTTTCAGGAGACTTTTTTGACGATTGATCCAATTCGTCAATTTTGTCTTTTACAAGAAATGTAAAAAACTTCAGATACTGGATAACATCTCTGTCATCTGTATTGTACCAGAACTGGTAAAACTTGTATGGCGATGTTAACGACGGGTCGAGCCACACGGAGCCTGCTTCAGTCTTGCCGAATTTCACCCCCGTAGTTGTCGTGATCAGCGGGAAAACAATTCCGTGTGCCACTGCCCCTCGCAGACGGCGGACCAGATCAATCCCTGCTATGATGTTGCCCCACTGGTCGCTGCCACCCATTTGGAGTGTACACTTGTAGCGATCGTACAAAACAAGATAATCGTACGCCTGCAGCAAAGAATAGCAAAACTCTGTAAACGAAATTCCTTGTTCTTGGTCAATTCGATTCTTGACTGAATCTTTTGCGAGCATCTCATTCACAGAGAAATGTTTCCCATAGTCCCGTAGAAAATCCATGAACGAAAGCTTCGACAGCCATTCGGCATTATTCACAAGTTTGGCGGAATTGGTTTTGGTATTGAAATCGAAAAACTGGGAAAGTTGTTTCTTGATACCTGCGACATTTGTTTCCAATTCCTGTTTGGAAAGAAGTTTTCGTTCCTGCGTTTTACCGCTCGGATCGCCAATCATTCCCGTGCCACCACCGGCAATTGCTATCGGTGCGTGCCCAGATCGTTGTAAATGTACCAGTCCCATAATGGGAAGCAACGAACCAACGTGTAAACTATGTGCAGTTGGATCAAAACCAATGTAGCCAGTAACTTTGTTACTTCGGAGGTACCCCTCAATCCCATCCGTTGCAGAATGTATAAAACCCCGCCACCTTAACTCTGTTAAAAAATCTTCCACTTACAATATTTTCCTTTAAAGTAAACTTTGATGATTGATGCAATAATAC
>DASRUF010000287.1:0-2833 GCA_035655575.1 Bacteroidota bacterium
TGATAGAGGATTTTTGTGCTTTCTTTCATCTCCTGCATGCGAACATAGAAACGAGCTAATGCATCGCCATCAGAATAGACGGGAATATTAAAATCGAGATCATTATAGACGAGATAGGGTTCATCGCGGCGGAGATCGTGTTCAACACCACAGGCACGCAACGAAGGTCCAGTTAAGCCAATACTGATAGCATCATCCCTCGATATAAACCCAACACCTTCGCAACGATCAATAAAGATACGATTCGTTATGAGAACTTTTTCACATTCTGCAAGACTTTGGGGCAGCTGACCGAGAAAATTTTTTATCATCGTGATTGCTTCGTCGGTTAAATCTTGCGCTAACCCGCCTACTCGAGTAAAACTCGTTGTAAATCGCACTCCTGTTAGCACGTCCCAAATATCCTGGATTTTTTCTCGTTCACGAAATCCCCATAGCAAAACACTCACCGCGCCTACATCCATTGCCATAGTTCCTAACCAAACAAGATGCGATGCGAGACGAGCAAGCTCAGCACAGATTACACGAATATATTGTGCTCGTGGCGTAATTTCGATCCCAGCTAATTTTTCCACTGCAAGCACATAAGCAACATTATTTGCAAGTGGAGAAAGATAATCCAGTCGATCGGTATGTGGGATATATTCATGGTAATTCATATTCTCAGCAAGCTTCTCGTATCCTCGATGTAAATATCCAAGGTCTGGGACACATGAAATGATTGTTTCACCATCAAGACGAATCAGGAGTCGTAACACCCCGTGTGTCGCCGGATGCTGTGGACCCATATTAAGCACCATAGCATTTTCGAGTGGGTCATCGAATGTGACCATCGTATCTTGAGCTTCAAGTGCGCGAAGTATTTTTAACCTTGAGTCTTGACCGGTAGTTTCCATATAATTATTTGTGTGGGAGGGGGAGCGAACCGGGAATTCCCATCAACGGAAAATCCTTCCGCAGCGGATAGTATTCAAATTCTTCAGGCATGTAGATACGACGCAAGTCCGAGTGTCCATCGAAAAAGATGCCATACATATCGTAGGTTTCGCGCTCATGCCAATCAGCAGTCGACCACACGCCCGTTACCGAGGGCACATGGAGATCATTTTCGTCTACTTTAACTTTTATGCGAAATCTGAATTTGTTTTTTAGGGAGTATAGATTGTAGATAACTTCAAAGCGATCAGTCGGGCGGTAATAATCAGCGCCGCATATGTCCCGCAGGGAATCAAACTGAAGTTCGGGATCATCACGGAAAAATTGACAGATCCGAACGATGTCATTTTTCTTGACAACGACAGTAAGCTCGCCTCGAAATTCATCTATCGATTCTATTGCCTCCTTGAAATGCGTTTGAAATTTTTCGACGATCTTCTCTTTCATGAGCCAGGCTTGAAATATCAGAGTCTAACGGTTTTCAATAACGCCTGATAGCTTGAAAATTGCATAATTGAATCAATATGCGGATACGGGTCAAGCTGGAGCAGAGTAATCCGATACCCTACTGTATCTCTTGAAGAATGGCAACAGGTATCTCCTTGTAAGACATATCCACTAATTTGGGAATCAACAAAAATCGAATCCATCCCGGGTTTTAATAGCCATAGACGAATTTGAGCTATGCCTGTCCAAAAGCACAAAGCATCTACTGGGCAACGAGAGTCATCGACAACCGATTGAAATCCAATCGTAAGCTTATTATCTCTCAACATTTTACTCTCATTCACCTTCAGTGCGAACACTTCCTCTGTTGAGTGATCTGGCACAATGACGAGATTATCTTCACAGGAAAAAAAGAAGAGTGAGAATAGAAGAGAAAATTTCAAAAGACGAACTGGATGGCTTAGCAATGGATTGATATCTGATGCTTCAAACATAAATACGAGTGTAATCAAACGCTTAGCTCTTCAATGTACACTTTTTCCCGCTGGCCCGGTTTTTCCCCACGCTCGATCTTTTTCTGAATTTCCATTAATCCGTTAATCAAATTATCAGGACGCGGTGGACACCCTGCGACATAAACATCGACCGGTAAGAAAAGATCGATCCCCTGTACAACAGCATACGATCGATACATTCCGCCGGTTGAAGTACACGCTCCCATTGCGATAACCCATTTGGGATCGGGCATCTGATCGTAAATTTTCCGAACGACATGCGACATTTTATACGTCACAGTCCCTGCAACAATCATAAGATCGCTCTGGCGAGGTGAAAATCGAAATGCTTCCGAACCGAACCGTGAGATATCGTAGCGGGGTCCAGCAAACGACATCATCTCAATCGCGCAACACGATATCCCCATCGGCATGGGCCAGAGAGAATTCTTTCTTGACCAATTAATAAATGTGTCGAGTCGAGTGGTAAAAAAATTCTCCTTTGTTATATCTAATTCCATTCCAATGCACCTTTCTTCCAGAGATAGAGATATCCCAACATCAGAATACCGATGAAAATCAACATCTCAATCAGCCCGACCATTCCCAAGCTGCGAAAATTTACTGCCCAAGGATAAAGGAACACAACTTCGATATCAAAGATGATAAATAACATAGCAACGAGGTAATACTTAACCGATACTCGTTCACGTGCAGTCCTGATGGGCTCCATACCGCTTTCATACGTAGAGAGTTTCTCTTCGGTGGGATTTTTTGGACCAAGCCACTCGCTCGCTTTCGACATCACAATGCCAAAGACAGCGGCAAGCACCATCATAATTCCAATGGGAATATACTCTTGCAACATAAAGAAGGGTAACGAATAATTTAAAATACGTTCACTAGAAATTATGGAAAAAGGGTGTGAAATGCAAACGATGGACGATTGGTGAGTG